>CATPBC010000097.1 GCA_955652195.1 uncultured Xanthobacteraceae bacterium
GCCTGATTCGCGCAGTCCTATTTGAGCTCTCGGACACGTGTTGAAAGCAGTGTCTGTTGCTCTTAATTGCTGAGGCTCACACAGGCGGCTGAGTTTTTACGTGATGCCGTAGTACCGTAGACATCGGAGTGCACCACGGGTGATAGCCGCTCTTGCAGGCTTTATTCATGATCGTCAGAGTGCTGCCGACTATGAGTACAATCACGATAAGAACAACTAATAAGGGGGTGTTCATTGCAACCTCCCTTGCGAGCCGCGAGTTGCCTGATTACGAACTGCGCTGGTCCTCAAGTGCACAAGGACCAATCGTCGCTTGGACCTACGCTTCGGGGTTCAACCGGTGGTGCATAGCGCAACAAATAGTTGCCCTCGACTGCGTCTAATTGCCTGATAAGCGTGCGGGGCTGAGCCTCCCGCCGTTATGCAGTGCCTCGAAGTACCAAGAACGAACGTAGTTAGACGGCCGACGCCCACGTCATAACCTTCGCATATCGTTCTGCTTAGAGCTAACAGGAAACCTCAGATGTCTGTCGAGGGAATCATTCTGCATCACGGTGAGGCCCACGGCGTCACACTACATCAGACTCGTGTCGACTATCTGGTCACGGCAGAGCACTCCAAGCAGTGTTCGTTGTTCGAGTTCACTGTCGCACCAGGATTCAATACCGGCGCTCACTACCACACCAAGATCGAGGAGATTTTCTACGTTCTCGAGGGAGAACTCGATCTGCGCTGCGGTGAACGGACCATTCGTGGTGGGCCGGGAACTTGTGTATTCGTCCCTCCCGGTGCAGCGCACGCGTTCGGAAACTCCGGTTCGGCCCCCGGAAGGATGCTCCTGATTACCGCACCGCCCGGACATGAAAGATATTTCGACGAACTGCGAGATCTGATCGCCCGTGGAAAGCCGGACCCCGACGCGCTCGCCAAGCTGCGCGCAAAGTATGACACGGTCCAGCTTGCCGCACTAACACCGGGCTGAGGTCGGCTATCCATTTTGTGGGTGTGGCAGTAACGACTCGGGTTCCTGAAAAAATGGAAAGCGGCTTCCCAAAAGACATTAGCTGAAGCCCCGAGCGTTTCGGGGCTTTTGCTTTTGGTCGCCCCAGGTGGCGAAGTCTTCTGCCCTGTGAGACGCAGGCGCGATGTTTGTTTTTGGCCCGTAACTGCCTCGATGGCGAACGGTCGGCGCGGCAGCTTTTGTGGGGTAAGGCAGCCGCGCGTTCCACGAGATGGCGCGGCAGAAATTGTGACTCAGTTCAAGCGGCCTCAGCCAGCGCAAATCGCCGACAGTGGTCCAGATACGCGGCTTCATGCAGAGCAATCAGCTCAACAACGCTTGCCCACAACCAAGACGGCGCTTCTAGTGCGGCGTTATGATTTTTCGCCAAATCGGCACGCCATGCACGGCGCTGTCCCGATCTCATTTGTCGACCATGGGCGCGCCCGACGACGCCCGCCAGATAGCGCGCCAATTCCATCGCCTCCTGCCGGCTCAGCCGATTGATCTCAATCTTCAGGTCTTGCGGCATTAGCTCTCGGACCACGACTGCTTTGTCGAGCAACTTTGCTGCCATCATGCGCTCTCCGAGGTTTGGAGAAAGTGCTTTCGCGCCCGTCACCACGCGGATGGCATTATCCCTTGGCATTTCCACTTTCGCCGTTCGCGGAGCCGTCGCGGTGACGCCCTCCTTGACGTCGACCAAACAGAGGCCCGAGCTTTTGCCTTGTCCGATACGCAGTAACGCGGCGTAGCGAAGCCGCCCGAGCGAGCTGCAGCCCTTAAGCCAATAGGCGGCATCAACCAGCTCAATGGGATCGTCCTTCTCCTGTCCCCGAAGTGAAGTGAGCATGGGTTTGACGGAATCGCCGGCAAACATCCGGCTCAAAGCCTTTCGCTCTTCCGGCGTCAGCGCCCAGAACCGCTTGCCCAGGGGAATAGTGGGCTTGACGGTGTCGAGCCGCTCCTCCGCCAAATGGCGCCATCGGCGACGTGTGGATTGCGCCAGCAACGCTTGAATTGATTTAGGCCGGTGAGATTTATCCTTGTCGGTCTTGAAGTTGGTTGAGAGTCCCGCTTGGTAGCCGGCGACGAGCTCTTCGAGGATCCTTGCTGTCGTGACACCGGGTAGGTCCGATCCGCGGGCCGCCGACGCCAGCGACAGGCCGAGCCGAACCAAATCGTGCGCGGGATTGCCAATCACGGTCTGGTCGAGATCCCTGATCTGCACCAGGACACGACCCTTGGTATCGGCAAGCGGACCGAGATTGCCGACGTGACAGTCGCCGCAAATCCAGACTGGGGGGCCTTCCGGTAACTTAACGCGGCTGCTGCTCTGTAGCCATTCGTAGAACTTGGCTGTACTACCCCGCACGTAAGCGTGCGCGGACTGCGCCATCTTCAGATTCCGAGTCTCGGTCAGAATACGCTGGCGATCATCGGGCTTGGTCATGCGTCGAGCCTTGCCGCCTCGTCGATCGCCGCCATTACCAAGTCGGTGGCGGATTGATGGACCATGTGGCCGACACCCGGGACGCGGCGCAGCGTGCTCTGAGTTACCTCGTGGTGAAGCCGGGCCGACTGCTTGTCGATGTCGATCAACCTATCTTCCTCGCCGGCGATGATGGCAACGGGCATTTTGAGGCGGGCGTAATCCTTGCGCAATGCAAAGGCACCGGGGATCATGAGTGCCGATTCAGCGGCGCTTGCGCGAACCTGTGAGGGTCGAAGGGCCATCTCTTTCGGGAATCCGTCGAATTTTTTCGGCACTGGCGATGGCCCGAAGATCTTGCGCATGACGAATGGCCACATCAGTCTACCCAAAATAGGCGAGAAAGTGTGGCTTAGGATGTCGCCGATCCCCGGAACCGCGGGGCCAGAAAGAAAAACGGCGTCGCCTCGAACAGTCGGATAGTAATAGCCTGAGGCGAGAATCACACCGGCAACCATTTCGGGGTGCTTTAGCGCGAGCGCAGCTGCTACCGAGGCTCCCCAGGAATGGCCGAGAACGATTGCACGCGAAACACCAATTTGTCGGAGTGCTTTACAGATTAGGTCCGCTTGGGCCTCGGGCGTCCACATGGTGCGACGAGGGCGTTCACTGTGACCAAAGCCAGGTCTATCAAAAACGATGACCCGATACCTTCTCGCCGCTTTGTCGACAAGGCCGCTCGACGAAAAATCTTCAATCATGCTGCCGTTCCCATGCAGCAGGACCAGCGACTCGCCTTCGCCGCGCTCAATGTAGTGGAGGCGAACACCTTCTACTTCGACGAATTTCCCCGTTGGCGGGTTGTTACGCTCTGCCTTCTTCGCAACGAAGCGGTTGACGAGTGCTGAGATCGCGAGCGCCGCGACAACCACCGCAGCACCTACCGCGACAGGATGCGGCGTGGCATTCCCGTGCGAGGCAAAATGGCGCGCGACGGATGACGGGTTTTTTAGATGGTGGGAGGGCATCATTCAAAATCCTATTTGCTTGCGTGCGCGTCGCTATGAGTTTTCGATCGTCTGACTACCGCGGCAAACCGTCGCTCACAAAACTATCTGAGATAATCGCACCAAAGAAATGGCGGCCGCGAAGCGACCGCCACTCTTAGAATTGGGGCGAAGCGCAATTCACGCCGCTTCGGCATGCTGGTTGACATTGCTCTCCGCGAGTTGCGTCAGCGCCTCATCTGTCTTCTTCTCTTCGGCGAGGGTGGCATCAAGTAAAGTCACCGATTGGCTAAGGCCGAGTTCCTGTGCCCACGTCCTGAGCGTCCCGTAGCGGGAGATTTCATAGTGCTCGACGGCTTGGGCTGCGGCCAGTAATGCCGCATCCAGGGCCGGCGTTCCCTTGTATTCCTTCATTACCTCCTGGCCCTCGTCGATGATTCCGACGATCGCATCGCAGGTCTTGCCACGCGGCGACTCGTCGATCTCGGCAAAGACCTCTTCAAGCCGCTCCACGTGCCCTTCGGTTTCGGTTTCGTGCTTCTCAAAGGCCGACTTCAGGTCTTGGGCCTGGGCGGCCTTCGCCATCTTGGGAAGTGCGGTCAGTATTTTCTTTTCCGCGAAGTAGATGTCCTTGAGGGTATCGTGGAAAAGATCGCGTAGGGTTTTCTCGCTAGGCATGGTGTGTCCTCCTTCGGTAGCGATTTCTCCGCAGCCTGAACATCGTGATGTCGTCCGGGGCTTCCCCAGCCTGTTTGGATTGCACAACGCAAGCTTCAGTAATGCAGTTCCAGAGTTGCCGTAGGAATGGGCTGGGCCAAACAATTGGATTTACAGTGGCCGGTGCATCCGTCCGAGCAACCATCCGATGCCAATTGCAACTATGGCGGTCGTATAGGGCTGCGTCTCGATGGTGCGACGTAACCACTTCTCAAGCGCGGCGGCATTGTCTCGGGCAGCGCCGGCCGCATCGGCTGCGCTGTCTCGGGCTTGACCGTACAAGTCCTGCGCGGCGCCGGCGGCCTGATTTACAAGCCCTTCGGTTCGCGTCTTAGTGTCGCCTGTGACACGACCGA
>CATPBC010000098.1 GCA_955652195.1 uncultured Xanthobacteraceae bacterium
AGCTGCGCAATTGGCGACCGCACGAGTTGACCGGATCGTTGCTTCGTCGCACGGTCTTGCTTTCGGATTGATCGTCAATTTGTTGAACTCTGACGAGTGTTAAATGAAATCGCGTCGCCTCATAGCCTCTCCCAAAGATTATGGCATATCGTCGACTTGAACTACCTGACTGGAAGTATCTAGGTTTGCAGTTCGAGAGAAAATAAATGGCATACGTCATCAGCGGCGACACCTTAGGTCTAGCAATAGGTCCCGTGTCGGAAACGGCGGAGGACGTGCATGAGGCCCTTAGGAAAGCACGTCAGATGTATGAAACAGGATCGGTGAACGTATCCATCAAAGATGACGCCGGACACAAAATCGATGGCGAGGAACTGCTGGCCTGCATTACGGGCAGAAAATCAATCACCAAAGACCTCGAGGTGAATTAGGAGCGATCGTCACGACATATACACAGCGACAATGTCCGCCTTGGGTCAATCACTACGTGAATTTGAAACCACAGGTCCGCTGTGCCCGCTATGCGGACAGGCCGAAGCCGCAGATCTTTAGGTCGGCGCATATGCGCCGCCGGTCGAAGTCGAGGCGTTTTGCAGGTCCTGCATTCGCGACGATATCTACGCCGATACCAAACTGATCGCGCACCAAGCGAGAACGGCCTATTTGACTCGTTCAAGTCCAGACATAAGCGTCGCTGAGGATGCGTTTGAAGTTCAAGTTAAAGCCGAAGCCTGAAATCAATCATCGAGCATGTTTCCTATATCGCCTAGCGCTCCCGAAAAACCTGGTTTTATGAGCACGCCCGCGCTCGCCCGGTGCGTCCAAGATGATTTATATATCAAGTCGAGAGGCTAATCGAAATGGACTAGAGGCGGGCGTTGACCATGATCGCGACCAAAGTCGACGCACCGGAACAGCCCGGGTTCGCTGAAAAGACGCCACCGGAGGAACACATGCGGTCTCGATGCAATGCTTGGCACCGCATAGGCGCATCGGCGGTCGCCGCAGTGACGATGGCGATATTTGCCTTCGCTGCTCAGGCGCAGGCCAATTACCCGGACCGGCCTGTCCGCATTATTCTGCCTTATGGGCCCGGTGGTGTTGCCGACGTCTCGACCCGCCTGGTCGCCGCGAAGCTCAGCGAGCGCATGGCCCAGAACTTCTTTATCGACAACCGGCCTGGAGCGGGTGGCATCGTGGCCGCCAAAGCTGCACTGAACTTTCCCACGGATGGCTACACCTTGTACCTTTCAGGCAATGGCGCCGCTATCAGCGAAAGCCTGTTTTCCTCGCTGCCCTTCGATATCACACGCGACTTCACCGCCGTTTCGTTGCTTGCGCAGTTCGACATCCTGTTGGCGACGAAAATGGATACCCAGTTCGACACGGTTCAGAAGCTAGTCGCCTACGCCAAGCAGAATCCGGGCAAGCTGAACTTCGGCACAATCGCGGTGGGCAGCACGCAAAACCTTTCGGCCGAACTGTTTAAGATGGTTACCGGAGTGAATGCCGCGTTCGTTAACTTCCGCACCACGCCGGACCTGATGACCGCGATCGTTCGCGGCGATGTCGATGTCGGTTTCGATTACTACGCGGCACTTAGTCCGATGGTGACGAGCAAGCAGATCAGGATCATCGCCACGTCGGGCGATAAGCCGTCACCGCTATTTACGGGCGTCCCTACGGTCAAGGACAGCGGCTATCCGGACTATGTCGTCACCAGCTGGAACGCGCTGTCCGTTCGCGCCGGCACGCCTGCCGACATCATCGCGAAGCTCAACAGCGAAATCGGCGCCGTCCTGCAAATGTCCGAGATCCGCGCGCAGATGGCGGATCTCGGCATGGAGCCACTGGTAAGTACGCCGGAGGCGATGACGCAACGCATGAAGACGGATGTCGAAAAATGGCGCGTTGTCATCGATAAAGCCGGCATCCCGAAACAGTAAACCGGCAAATAGGAAGCGACGTGAACGTACAAAGATCAAGCAGCAGAGTTCCAGCCGGCGCCGACAGGCCGCGGCTTAAGATCGCGATCGGCACTTACGGCCACACAGTGTCGATCAAAAAGGGTGTCATTCCAATAGAGGAAGTGGACGCGGATTTCGTCGAAGTCGTGCCGATCATCCAGGCGTTCCGCCGGATGGTTCGGGACGTTGAGTTCGACATCTGCGAGATGGCGCCGACTACCTACATGATCGCGCGCGCACGCGGCGCACCTTACATCGCACTGCCGATCTTCGTGATGCGCAGATTTCATCACGGTGGTTTTGTCGTTCGGCCAGACGCCGGCATCCGCGCGCCCAAGGATCTCGAAGGCAAGAAGGTCGGCGTGCGTGCCTATTCGGTGACGACTGGCGTCTGGACGCGCGGCATCTTTGTCAACGAATACGACCTCGATTCTTCCAAAGTGACCTGGGTGGTCGACGACGAGGAACATGTTGCAACGCTCGAACTACCGCCAAACGTCGTGCATGCCCCGAAAGGCAAATCGCTGCAAAGCATGATGGCGTCAGGCGAGATTCAGGCTGGGTTCACCGGGCCGGCCGGGGTCGGCCGCGCCGGGCCGCCAATCGGCAATTGGGATATGAATGCGCCGGCCGGCGCCGCCGCTAGCATCTATCCGGAACTCTTCGCGAATGTGGAGCAAATCGAAGCCGACTGGTTTCGCCGTACCGGTATCTATCCGATCCACGGCCTCATCGTGGTGAAAGATGAGCACATCGAGCGGCATCCATGGCTGGCTCGTTCGCTGATGAACGCTTTCGTTGTTGCCAAAAAACGCTATCTCGAGGAACTCAAGCTCGGTCGGGACGATGCTCCTGAGGACAAGCGTTATCGGGGCTTCTTCTCACTAATGAGCGATCCGCTGCCCTATGGCATGGCCGCCAACGGACCGAGCATCGAGGCGCTCGTCACCTATGCCTTGCAGCAAGGCCTGATTCCGTCACGTCCGAAGCTCAATCAGGTCTTCGTCGACATTAACCCGTGAAATCGATCCCGCATCGCGTGAGGTCCCATGTCGCCAGTCATTGATATTCATCCCCATATCGTCTCGCCGGATACCAAGCGCTATCCGTTGGCCCCGCTTGGCGGAACGCAATCGACCTGGTCGAGCGAGCGGCCGACTACCTACGAAATGCTGCTCATGGCGATGGACGAAGCTGGCGTCGACAAGGCCGCGATCGTTCATTCTTCGACCGCTTACGGCTATGACAATAGCTACGTGGCAGACGCGGTCGCGGCTGTTCCGTTGCGATTTACGGGCGTTTATTCCATCAACGCTCTGGCCCCGGACGCGGTGAAGACATTCGATTACTGGCTCGGCCGCGGCTGCAGTGGCATGCGCTTGTTCACGACTGGCAGCACTTTGCCAGATCAGGCCACCTGGTTCGCCGATCCGAAGACGCATCCCTTCTGGGAACATGCGGCGGCCAAGAACATCCCGGTCTGCATGCAGATGAAGCAGGAGGGAATACCGCTCTTGCGTCAGATCATGGATCGCTTTCCGAAGGTGACCATCATTCTCGATCACCTGTCGCGCGCGCCGTTCGCCGACGGGCCGCCTTACCACGCGGCTACCGAATTCTTCGAACTTGCCAAGTACAAGCAGCTCTACTTGAAAGTCACGCCGATCAACGTGACGCCGAAGAGCTGGGGCAAAGGGACCCCGGAAAGCTTTTTTGGCAAGGTCATCGACACCTTCGGCGCCGCGCGGATCGGCTGGGGTTCGAATTTTCCCAATTCGGTAGGAACGCTGTCCGAGATTCTTGCCGCGGCGAGGAAGGCGTTCTCGTTTGCCAAAGAATCGGATCAGGATTGGATTTTCGCCAAGACCGCAGAGGTCCTCTATCCCGTCCTTGCCAAGTGAAAAAGGACACGCTCATGTCGGCCGCGACAAAGCTCACCCTGCGGACGATGCTGGGGAATTATCCGAACACGAAGGCGCTGAAGAGCGGCGCAACTCGCTCCGACCTTTTCGACTTCAATTTCGTTGAGGTGAAGGTCGCGAACAACTTATTCAAACAAGTGGTTCGCGAAGCCAAATACGACGTCGCCGAACTTGCGATCGTCACCTACTTGCAGGCAAAGGCTTACGGGAAGCCATATGTGCTGGTCCCTGCGGTCGTGGTCAGCCGCGGTCAGCATCACACAATCGCGTACGATGCAGAGAGAGGCGAACTTAAGCCGTCGGATCTTCCCGGTAGGCGGATCGGCGTGCGCGCCTATACGGTGACGACCGGCACGTGGGTGAGGGGGATTCTGGCGAGCGATTATGGAGTCGACATTAACAAAGTGGAGTGGATCACGTTCGAGGATCCGCATATTGCGGAGTATCGCGATCCCGAATTTGTCAAGCGCGCGTCGCCCGGCAAGGAACTTGTCCAGATGTTGCTCGACGGCGAAATAGCCGCCGGCATTGTGGGCGACAAGCTTCCAGACTCGCGATTGAAGCATCTTATTCCCGATGCCGAGTTGGCAGCGCGGAAGTGGGCCGAACGCCATCATGGCGTCCCGATCAATCACATGCTGGTCGTTCGCGAGGAGCTGTCGCGTTCTCGTCCCGATGTGGTCAAGGAAATATTTCGACAGTTGCGTGAAAGCACGCGGACCGCGGGACTAACTGACGGTACTCCGCTTGATCCGTACCGTTTCGGCATCGAATCCTGCCGACCGATCTTGGAAATCATCATCGAGTTCTGCCATCAGCAGAAACTTATTCCCCGTCGCATGTCGGTCGATGAGCTATTCGACGATACGACACGATCCTTGGGTGCTCCCTGAGCTATCCAGGACGTTGCGGTGACTCGACGGTTTGCGATTTTTTCTGACTGAAACTGTTTAGTCCATTTCTTCGGAAAAACGGAGGATTAACGCTGCTAAAGGGCAGACGTCATGCGCGCCTTGAAACGAACACATCCTTGCCCCATATAGAGGCTAGCCGATTCGGCTGTTGCGAGCCGCGTGTACGGATCCCCGTCAAACGGTTTCTGGCTCGCCCTTTTTCCCCTTAAGCCGGCACCTAGATCGCGCAGGTGTCTTGAAAAGCCGACCGCAGCGCGTCGCGCAGCGGTCGCGCTGACGCGCAAACAGAAAGCTATTTTCATTGTCCTCCTTTCATGGCTTCGGCCTCAACGAAGCGATTACGCGTGCAATCGCCGAAGAAAATTACGCCACCGCTACTCCGATCCAACAACAAACGATCCCCATCGTCATGTCGCGCCGCGACGTGATCGGAATTGCTCAGACCGGAACCGGCAAGACGGCCGCCTTCGCGCTGCCGCTGCTCCACGGTCTCGCCGCCGATCCCCGCCCGGTGGTGCGCAAGAGTTGCCGCATCCTCGTGCTGAGTCCGACGCGGGAGCTTTCTAGTCAGATCCTCGACAGTTTCCGCACCTATGGGCGTCATCTGCGCATCAGGACTGCGCTGGTTATCGGCGGGGTGTCGATGGGCGCGCAGGTCCGCTCGCTGCTCAACGGTGTCGATGTCCTTGTCGCTACGCCGGGCCGCCTGCTCGATCTCGTCAAAACCAATGCAGTGCGTCTCGACGGCGTCGAATGCCTGGTGCTCGACGAGGCCGACCGCATGCTCGACATGGGATTTATCCACGACATCCGGAAGATCGTTGCTCGGCTCCCGATCCGACGGCAGACCCTGATGTTTTCCGCGACCATGCCGCGTGCCATCGCGGAGCTCGCCGCGCACATGTTGCGTGACCCGATCAAGGTTGCAGTGGCGCCGGAGGCCGCAACGGCCGATCGCGTCGAACAACGCATCATCCGCGTCGATCGGCCGGCGAAACCGGCAATCCTCATCGACGTGTTGCGGCGTGAGACGATCGACCGGTGCTTAATCTTCACGCGAACCAAGCACGGCGCCGATAAGGTTGCGCGCAACCTGCGCCATGCCGGCATCGCCGCCGACGCCATCCATGGCAACAAATCGCAAGGTCAGCGCGAACGCGTGCTGGCGGCCTTCCGCAAGGGCGAGGTCAGGACGCTTGTCGCGACCGATATCGCCGCGCGCGGCATCGATGTCGACGGCATCAGTCATGTCGTGAATTACGATGTGCCCAACGTGCCGGAAACCTATGTGCATCGCATCGGCCGCACCGCGCGTGCGGGCGCAGAAGGTATCGCGATCTCACTGTGCGACGGCGAAGAGATGGCATTCCTGCGCGACATCGAAAAACTCATCCGTGTATCAATCCCGATGAGCGATCGACGAGCCGATCAACGGCGGCCCGAACACGGGTCCGCCGAGCATGGTTCCGCCAAACATGGTTCCGCCAACCATGGGTCCGCTCGGCGCTTTTCGGCCCAAGCAAGTGTCGAGACCGGTGAACGACACTGGCGCCACGGCGGTCAGGCGCGCAAGCAAGATCGCCGTCACCCACCCAACCGATCGTCCTCGAGCGGCATCGATTCAGTCGCCTTTCTGAATCGCAACAGAAGCTCGCAGCGCGACGGCGCTCGAAGCACGCAGCGTCGGACCGGCTATCCAAAAGGATCATAACATGCCGAAAGAAGAACTCTTGGAATTCGAGGGCCTCGTCACCGAGATATTGCCGGACGCGCGATACCGCATTGAACTCGACAACGGGCATCGACTCGTTGCCTACACCGCCGGCAGAATGAAAAAGAACCGAATCAAGACGCTCGCGGGCGATCGCGTGACGGTCGAAGTATCGCCGTACGATCTTGAAAAGGGTCGATTGATATTCCGCCACAAGGATGAACGAGCAGGAACGGCTAGCCGGCCACCACAGCGCAACCAGTTCCGGCGTCGGTGATTTCCAATGTCAAACGATACCATTGACAACGACGACAGCATCGCCCGCAAGGGTAGGGGCGCGATGCGGATTTTCATCTTCAAATCCGAGGTGAATCCCAACCTGCGCGCGTTCGGTGGCGATTTGGCGGGCATTAAGCTGCCGGGCCAGTTCAAGCCGTGGCATGCAGTGGGCGCCATCGCGCCAAATCAGGACCTGCCGTACAAAATCGCGCGAGACGACATCGAAAAGGCGATTAGCGAATGCGGCTTTCAGCTTTTTCGACTGAAAAAAAGCACTAAAGCCGCTTCTTGATGAGCTCATGTCGCAACAGAACGAGCCCGTGGAAACGCTG
Source organism: uncultured Xanthobacteraceae bacterium (assembly GCA_955652195.1). Classification (GTDB taxonomy): domain Bacteria; phylum Pseudomonadota; class Alphaproteobacteria; order Rhizobiales; family Xanthobacteraceae; genus BOG-931. The sequence goes on from CATPBC010000098.1 coordinate 7,126, forward strand.
GCGGTATATCGGTTATGACAGACCAACTTCACAAGTTTAAGATCGGGCAGACCGTCAATCTCGTCCCGTCGATGTCGCGCCTCGCAGCCAGGGGACACTATCAGATCGTCAGCCTCCGGCCGGCTAACGGCGAAAATCCCCAATATCGGATCCGGAGTAAAAGCGAGGCCCACGAGCGCGTGGTTGCGGAAAGCGACCTGGTTCTACTGACCGCATCCGAATTTTAACGGACAGCGATTCCGCGAAATCGAACCGCAGCGCGGACCGGAGCGGCGAATTGGGTAGGCGTGGGAAGAAAGTTGACCATGTTCAAGATTCTTGAACTCAAAGGTGCGGTTTCGGACGCGGACGCGGACGCGGCCGAGGTCGGCCGTAGTCATCCCACGCGCGAAGACGCCCTGGTTG
>CATPBC010000099.1 GCA_955652195.1 uncultured Xanthobacteraceae bacterium
GGGGCGCATTTTGTCGGTGACGATCCTGGTGACGGTATCGACGCCGCCGCCGGCCGGCACCGAGACGATCACTCGGATCGGATGGTCGGGAAAATCGGCGGCGCTCGCTGTACTCGTCGCTGCGGCGATGAGCAGCGTGATGCCAAAAAATACGACGATAGTCCGGCGAAACATCCTAAAAACCTCAAATTTGCATTGCTATGGCATAGCGCAAATTCGATCCTTGAGTCACGCGACGTGCTGCCGCTACAAACCATTCGCGGGCGAGGAGCATGGCAATGAATAGGCTCGACTTCATTCTTGAGGAACTGGTGACGGCCAATCGCATTTTGGCCAACGAAGGCATCGTCGATTCGTTCGGCCATGTCAGCGCGCGGCATCCCGACAATCCGCAGCATTATCTGTTGTCGCGCGCGCGGGCGCCCGAGCGCATCGAGCGCAGCGACATTGTCGAATATACGCTCGAGGGCGAGGCGATCGATAAGAAAGCGCCTGCGCCCTATATGGAGCGCTTCATTCACGGCGCGATCTATGAAGCGCGGCCCGAGGTGCAGGCCGTCGTGCACAATCATTCGCCGAGCGTCATCCCATTCGGCGTCACTGGCAAAAGGCTACGACCGTTCCTGCATATGTGCGCGCATATCGGCCACGAAGTGCCGACCTGGGATTCGCGCGACAAGTTCGGCGATACGACTTTATTGGTAAGCGATATGGCAATGGGCCGCGACCTGGCGCGGCTTCTTGGCGCGCAGCCGACGACCCTGATGCGCGGCCACGGCGCCACCGTGGTCGGCCGCTCGGTCCGTCACGCGGTGTTCGTTTCGATTTATCTTGAAGTCGGCGCCAAGCTGCAGATGCAGGCCATGACAATGCAAGCCGGTGCGATGGGCGACATCAAATTCCTCAGCGCCGGCGAGATCGACAAGATCGTCGAGCGTCTCAATGACTACACGCTCAACCGCGCCTGGGAGAATTGGGCGCGGCGGGCGGGGCGGCAGATGCAAGCTGCGGTGGATTAGAACGGCAGCAAGTGATTCGCGCCTTTGCCCACCCTACGGCAATCAGCCATTACTCCGCCGCCAGCCGCACTTCCGGCGCCGCCGCGCGGACTTCGGGGTCGACGTGCTTTTCGTATTTCGTGAAATTGTTCTGGAACATGCCGACGAGCTTGCGGGCGGTCGCATCGAATGCCGCTTTGTCCTTCCAGGTCTTCATCGGATAGAGCAGATGCGGCTCGACGCCGGGCACCGAAGTCGGCACGGCGAAGCCGAAATAGGGATCGGTGCGGTAGCTCGCGTTCTTCAATGAACCGTCGAGCGCGCCGGTGACGAGCGCGCGGGTTGCTTTGATCGGCATGCGGCGGCCGGTGCCATAGATGCCGCCGGTCCAGCCGGAATTGACCAGCCAGCAATCGACATTGTGCTTCTGGATCTTCTCGCGCAGCATATTGCCGTATTCCGCCGGCGGCCGCGGCAAGAACGGCGCGGCAAAGCAGGTCGAGAATTCCGGCTCGACGCCGACCAGGCCCTTTTCGGTGCCGGCGACTTTGGCGGTATAGCCGGACAGGAAGTGATACATCGCCTGCGCCGGGGTGAGCTTGGCGATCGGCGGCATCACGCCGAACGCATCGGCCGTCAAGAAGACAATATTTTTTGGCTGTCCGGCGCAGCCGCTCCGCGAAGCGAGCGGCATGAACTCGAGCGGATAAGCGGAGCGGGTATTTTCCGTCAGCTCGTCGCTATCGAAATCGCAGATGCGCGTTTGCGGATCGAATACGACGTTTTCCAGCACGGTGCCGAACCGGTTGGTCGCCGCATAGATTTCCGGCTCCGCCTCGGCGGACAACTTGATGCATTTGGCGTAGCAGCCGCCTTCGAAATTGAAGATGCCGTCCTCGCTCCAGCCGTGCTCGTCGTCGCCGATCAAGGTGCGGTTCGGGTCGGCCGACAACGTTGTCTTACCCGTCCCCGAGAGGCCAAAGAACAGCGCGACATCGCCGTCCTTGCCGACATTGGCCGAGCAATGCATCGGCACGACGCCTTGCGCCGGCAGATAGAAATTCAGTGTGGTGAAGACCGATTTCTTCATCTCGCCGGCATAGGACGAATTGCCGATCAGGATGATTTTTTTGGTGAAATCGATGGCGATGATGGTGTCGGTGCGCACGCCATGGCGCTTGGGATCGGCTTTGAAGCTCGGCAGGTCGACGATCGTGAGCTCGGGAACGAAATTTGCAAGTTCGGCAACCGGCGGGCGGATCAGCAATTGACGAATGAACAGCGAATGCCATGCAAGCTCGGTAAAGACGCGCGTTTTCATCCGGTATTTTGGATCGGCACCGCCATAGAGATCCTGCGCGTATAAAGTCTTGCCGCGCGCATGTGCGATCATGTCGTCGTAAAGCAGTTTGAAATTTTCGGGGGCGAGCTTGCGATTGCCGTCCCACCAAACGCTATTTTCGGTCAGCGCGTCGACAACGGTGTATTTGTCTTTCGGGCTGCGGCCGGTATGGACGCCGGTCTCGGCGCAGAAAGCGCCGCCATGCACGAGCGAGCCCTCGCCGTTTCCGATCGCGTGCTCCACCAGAACGGCGTCGAGCAGATTCCAATGAACGCCAGCAAGGTCCTTGAAGCCGAATTTATCGGCGCCGTGCACGCCGTTCCTCACGCCCGTTTCCTGCAC
>CATPBC010000100.1 GCA_955652195.1 uncultured Xanthobacteraceae bacterium
AGCCGATCCAGAACAGCGACACCGCCATCAGCAAGCCTTTGCGGCCGACGCTGTCGACAAAGATGCCGCCCGGGATATTGGCGATGGCCCCGGCGAGATATTGGCAGGTCAACACCGAGCCGATCTCGCTGTACGACAGGCCCAATTCTTTGCCGATCAGCGGCAACAGCAAATAAAACGTCCCCGGATACCAATGCGTCAGCGCATGACCGAGGCTGATGATCCAGACTTCTTGAAACGAGCGCCGCGGCTGCAGGGCGGCGTCAACGGTGATGGCCGTCATCTCTCACCTCCCCCCTTGAGGGGGAGGTCGGTGGCCGTAGGCCACCGGGTGGGGGTCAATGCCGCGAGCTTGTGGTTCAACCTGACCCCCCGACGCGCGGAGCCTGTCATCGGGCCGGCCCCTTCGGGCCGGACCCGTTGGTGCGCCGACGCAAGCGATTCTGTATTCGGTTTGTAAGTTCAGCCGGACGGTCGAGCAACGCCGGCACTGCAAGGGGGGTATGCCGGACTAGGGCGTGTACTCCTAAATGCCGTGGGGGCGTTGTCCGCCTTCGAGGGAATAGCGGACATCGTGATTTGACCGCGTCCTGTCCGACTGTGACCCAAGTCGGACATTGCGGGCCCAACTCGTACCGACCCGTTGCACGGTGGGAGTTTCGGAGAAACTTTCCCTACCAGCCGTAAGGATAATAATACCCAGGACCCCAATAATAGGGGCGTGGATAAACATAGATTGGCTCAGCGCGGCGGTCCGGCAACCCGATTGCCCTTAGCGATCATGCACTGCGTGTAAGCGGTGTCATATCTCACTTGCAGTGAGCCACCAGCGGCACGAGCATTACCTGCTCCAACGGCACTCCCTGCGACCAAACCAGTACCAGCGCCAACTGCTGCACCTGCTCCCATATTTCCCGACACTGATCCGATCGCAGCACCCGCGAGAGCGCCCAGGGCGGTCCCAACGGCAGCACTACCAACTGAAGCCTGATTGGCCGCCTCGCCAGGGGATTGGTACCCTATCGCCTGCTGCGCTGAAGACTGACAGAACTGATCGTCTCTCTGGAAAGCCTCATAAGACTTCCCGCTACCGGGCATGGCCGCGAACGACGGAGCGGCTGGACCATTATAAGCGCACCCTCCACAGGCGAAAGAAGCAACGATCAGCGACGCCAGACAGAGAGATTTTTTGAACACCGCAACCCCCAACGCTCAGCTAGCAATTCTCGGTGATTTAAAATCGTGGCAAGAGAAAGATAACAACGGCTTAATCGAATCGTGATCTGGCTCCGTTGGTTTGGTGGCTCCTCGGTTCCATCGGGATATGCCGTAACGTCTGCCCCAGTTGAGACATTTTCCTCGGTCTAAGCTGAAATCCCTCCTCCCTTCACTTCCACAACCCAAATCGAAAGCTCATGGCGAACGCAAAAGAGCGGCTTCTGGCCGGAACGATCTTCTCGGCTCTAGCGATTGGATCAGTGCATGCCGCGCCGCTCGATGGCGTGTTCGTGGTAGCGCAAGCGCCGCAAGGTGATCACGAGAAAGAGAAAAAGCCGCAAGGTGATCACGAGAAAGAAAAAAAGCCGGAGCGGCCAAGCCAACCGCCTCCGCCACAGCAGCGTGAAGTGCAGCCTCCGCCACGACAGCGTGAGGTGCAGCCGCCACCACCTCCGCCACAGCAACGTCAGGTGCAACCGCCTCCGCCACCGCAGCGAGAGGTGCAACCGCCGCCACCTCCATCACAGCAGCGGCAGGTGCAACCACCACCAGTACAGCAGCAAGTCCAGCCGCCCTCACAGGGTGCGCAGCCCCTTGGAGTTCCGCAGCCTCCGCCCGGCGCGCAGCAGCAAGGTCAACGCGGTGCCGGCGGTCCCACCGGGCAACCACCTCGTCCGATTTCGCCACAGCAGCCGCTTGGACAGCCCACCATTGCCCCATCCGCGCTGCAACCACCGACTCCGCCGCCTGGGTCCCCGGCGGCGCAAGTGCAACGCGCCTTCGTGCCGCCTCCGGCACAGGATAATGCGCGCCGGCTCGATGACGTGCGCGGCGCCCGACGCGAGGTGCGCGAGGGCGACCGTGTCCTGATCGAGGAACCAGGACGCGTTATCGTCGAGGAAGGTGGACGCGCCATCATCCGCCACAATGACGCTGATCGCTTTCGCTGGCAGGCGCAAGACGTGCGCATCGAGCGACGGGGCGCCGACACGGTTACAGTGTTCGAGCGGCCGGACGGCTCGCGCATCTACTCGGAGAACGACGAGAGCGGCCGTCTCTTGCGGCGCTACCGACGCCTGCCGGACGGGCGGGAGATCATTATCATCGACAACCGCTATAGCGGACCACCGATGCCCTTCGGCTATTTCGTCGATCTGCCGCCGCCGGTGATCCGTATCCCGCGCGAGCACTACATTGTTGACGCCGAATATGCGCAGCCTGATGACATCTACGACGCGCTGTGGGCCGCGCCGGTGGATTACATTCAGCGGCCGTATACGCTTGACGAGGTTCGCTACAGTTTTCCGTTACGCGAGCGCATGCCGAGCGTGGATCTCAACACGGTGACCTTCGAGACTGGTTCCTGGGAGGTTTCCCCTGACCAGATTGACCGCTTGGCGGTGATCGCTGACGGCATCAACCGTGCCATTGCCGCCAATCCGAGCGAGGTTTTTTTGATTGAGGGGCACACCGATGCAGTCGGCTCCCAGATTGATAACCTGTCGCTCTCGGATCGGCGCGCGGAATCAGTAGCATTGGTGCTCAGTCAGCAGTTCGGAGTACCCGCCGAGAATCTTACGACCCAAGGCTACGGCAATCAGTATCTGAAGGTTCCGACCCAAGGTCCTGAACGAGCGAACCGCCGGGTGACCGTGCGGCGTATCACGCCGCTCCTAACAGGGCAGAACCAGGCGATCCCGCTGGCGCCGCGATGACCATGGCTGGCCGTCGCCAAACAAATCGCTCCGACGGCCACCGCATGCAGTCCTAGCGACGTGGTCGAATAGATTTGCTGATGTCCGCAAGTGGCCCTTAGCGGACATTCTGCGATTGCAGTCTAGAGTCCGCTTTCGGGGGGTAAAACGGACATTGACCAACCGTTGCTCATCGACCTCGATTTATGAGTACTCGCCCTAGTCGTCTCAGGCAGCCGGCAGCGCGCTGCGCAGGATGTCGCGCGCCGGCTCGGAGCCGTCCACCAGGCGCAGCGTTCGGCGTTTGATCTTCCAGCCGGACGGGGTGCGCAGGAGGTCCCAGCGATTGGTGACCACGCGATGGATATGATAGCCGCGCGAGGCGCCGTGATTGGGAACCTCGACCGCGTCCCCGGTTTTTTTCGGGGTGAGGATTTGCAAATAGGAAACGACTACCGCGGTATCGCCGTTAATCGTTATGTGCGGCAGCGAAGCAAGATGCGCCAGTCCGCCGGCG
>CATPBC010000101.1 GCA_955652195.1 uncultured Xanthobacteraceae bacterium
CTCACCAGCGCGCGCCGTGACGGCACGAATGGCAGCTCGAATGTCTCGATCTTCGGGAACCGGGCGGGCGTAAGGCTTGGAACCGCGAAGACGATATCGGCCGAACCGTCGCGCACCTGGTCAAACAAGGCCGCCGGTGCTTGGCCGAGCTGCATGGATGGAAACAGATCGATGCGGATACGGCCGCCAGACTCTGCCTCGACCTTCCGCGCCCATGGCGCAAGGAATTTCTCGTGGACGCTGGAGACCGACGAAAACGCGTGGTGGAGTTTCAACGTGGTCGGCGGCGTGTCGGCGCGGGCGAGGCGCATGATTGCCGGAGCCACTGCCGTTCCAATCGACGAAGCCAAGAACGTACGCCGCGCAATCCGCATAACAGAGAATGTCCTCGAGACGGCCGACTCTTTATTAATTCAGCCGCGACGGACGATCCGCCTGATCGTTCGGCCGCACCGCACCTTCGCCGATCGGTGACGGGAGCATGGGCTCGCGTATCACCTCCCCCACGGCTTCGCGCGATCGTTGCTTGTAGCGGCGGTAGGAAAGCCAGCCGAATGGCAGGCTAGCCAGATAAGCGAGTGTGCCGGCCGTGAGCAAAATCCAGGGATAAGCCATCAATAGCCCGATCCACAAAACCATGACCACGATCAGCGGCCCGACCATTTCGGGCGGCACACGGGTGCCGACGCGCTTGCCGGAAAATACCGGCAGCCGCGATACCATCAACAGCGCAATCGCCAACGTGTAGAACAGCGTCGACCAGATTAAAAAACTTGAACGAGGGACGCCCAGGAACACAACATAGATCGGCAGCAGCACGGCAATGGCGCCCATCGGGGCCGGCACGCCGACGAAGAAATTGCTGGCCCAAGCGGGCCGATCGGGATCCTCCACCATCACATTGAAACGGGCGAGCCGCAGACCCGCGCAAATAGCGAATACCATCGCCGCGATCCATCCCACCGACCGCAACTCGTGTAGACCCCAGAAATAAAGGATCAGTGCGGGTGCGACGCCGAAATTGACGAAATCGGAAAGGCTGTCGAGTTCGGCGCCAAAGCGCGAGGTTCCCTTTAAGAAACGCGCCAGGCGGCCATCAATTCCGTCCAGAACGGCCGCGAATACGACGGCGGCCAGCGCTAGCACATAGCGGTCCTCGAACGCCATCCGGATCGCGGTCAACCCGGCGCACATGGCGATCAAAGTGACAATGTTTGGCGCCAACGTGCGCACCGGAATACGGCGGAAACGCCTGCGCCGCGGATCCAAACCGGGTGATTGTATCGCCATAAGCCAAATATAGCCGTTCGCGCCGCGCGGTGCCATCGGCATAGGCAGTCCAGGCCATTCGAAAATGACTAATGCGCCGGCACGCGCCCTCGCTCAGCGCGCCCGGAATTTAATTTGGCCCGCCGGATTTTCCTCGCTTCCGCTGGGTCTTAGCTGCGGCGCTGCTCGCATTATCGCGTCGAGCCGCTGGAGCAACGGGCGGACGCCTCCACTTGCGACGGCTTTGCGTTTGCCACGCGGAAAGTTGAGCGGAAATCTTACCGTAACGAGCGACCGCTGCTTCTCGTCGGCGACGTCCACCGTCCACCGCCGGAAATCGGAGGTGCGGTCAGCGAAGCCGAAAATCATCATCACGCGATCGGCGAGCAGGAGCGCTCTCGCATGCGCAGCGGACAAATCGCTCAGATCGCTGCCCATATTGTCCGCGAAAACCTGATCCGGAGCGCATAGGTGAAAGTAAAATCGCGGCATGATCGCGCTTCCTTCGACAATGATGAGTTACGCCAGTTTCACTATTCTGGCGGCATGGTGCGCAGGAACGTACGCACGCCCATTGGTTTTGCGAACAGAAAGCCCTGAACCAAATCGAATCCGAGCTCGCGCGCGGCGGCAAAATCGGCGTGAGTCTCTACACCGACCGCAACAGTGCGGGCGCCGAATTGACCAGCGACATCGACGATGTGCTGGCACAGCCTCCGTTTGGAGCGATCGTCTGCGCAACCGGAGATCAATTCCCTGTCGACTTTTATTTCGACGAAGGGAAAGTCCCGCAATTCCGCGAGAGCGGCGCCTTCACCGCCGACGCGATCGATCGAGATCGCGACCTTCTGCAACCTCGCTTGTTTGGCAAATGTACGCGCTATCGGCAGGTCGCGCGTGATGTCGCCACCATCAACCTCGACGATGAGCCCGTCGAAAGCAGGATCGTCGGGCAGCTGACGACAGAGATATTCCACAGAAGCGGGGTCGTCGAGGAACGAAATTGGAAGATTGATCGACATATCGACCTGCCGCTGCTCGGCCCGGAAGTAACGCCAATCGGCGAGTGCCTGATCGATAACGAATTGCGACAGCGCCCGGAAATGGGGATCGCGCGTGGCGGGCATGAAATTGGCAGGCTGGACAATTCCCAGTTGCGGGTGACGCATGCGAATGAGCGCTTCGGCGCCGCGCAAATCGAGGGCCTGGCTGCCAATCTTGGGCTGATACCACAATTCGAGCCAGCCAGCGCGCAGCGCTTGGGCGATATCGATTGCGCAAGCGGGCAGATCGGCGCTCCAATTATCGGCCATATTGATGCCGGCCATATTGTCGCGCCTGTAGGTGCCCGCCGCGACGACAGGTTCGGGCCCGTTGTCGTTTTTCGCGAGTAAAGAGAGGTTACGGCCGCCGGTGACCTTCGGATTGACGCCGCTCGCGAACGCGGCCGATACTTGTTGCAACTTGCGGGACACCATGCGAACCCCGGCCACCTTGGCGTTCGCAGAGTTATTGGCCGAATTGTTCGCCGACAAGTTCGCAATGCGAAAGTAGTTAAGTGACAATCTCCGCGTGACAAAAAACTTAGAGGCGATTTCGTGAGCCTGCGATGAGCGATTTTCAACGGCCGGCCGAGCAAGTGCGGCGAACAGCGGGTTTTGCACGCGGCAATTTGGTGGCGACGCTGGTCAATCTTTGGCCTTACATTTGGCCGGCCGACCGGCGCGACCTAAAAGCGCGCGTGATTTTCGCGACCGTGCTTCTTTTCCTTGCCAAGCTCGCCACCGTTGCCGTGCCATTCACTTTTAAATGGGCCACTGACGCGCTTGCCGGTCGCGGCACTGCGCCGATAGCGCCGGACAATTGGCTCGCTTGGGCGTTCACCGCGCCGATCGTGATGACGCTCGCCTATGGCGGGACGCGCATTCTGATGGGGCTCATCACCCAATGGCGCGACGGCATTTTCGCCAAGGTGGCGATGAATGCCGTACGGCGGCTGGCAATGCTCACATTCGAGCATGTGCATCTGCTCTCGCTGCGTTTTCATCTGGAGCGCAAGACCGGCGGACTAACGCGCGTTCTCGAACGTGGCCGCAACGCGATCGAGACGATTGTGCGTATGGTGCTGCTTCAGCTCGCGCCAACGGTCGTCGAACTTGTCCTAATCGTCGCGGTGCTGCTGCTGCATTTCGACTGGCGCTATGTGGCCGTGATCGCTGCTACGGTCGCCGTTTATATGCTGTTCACCTATTACGCGACCGAGTGGCGCATCAATATTCGCCGCAAGATGAATGACAGCGACAGCGATGCCAATGCCAAGGCCATCGATTCGTTGTTGAACTATGAGACGGTGAAATATTTTTCCGCCGAGGAGCGCGAGGCGAAGCGATACGATCGCTCGATGACGCGCTACGAGGACGCAAGCGTAAAGGCTTACGTGTCGCTTGCAGTGCTCAATGCCGGACAAGCGGTCATTTTCACGATTGGTCTCACGGCGGCGATGGCGTTGTGCGCCTTTGGCATCGAGAACGGCAGCAACACAGTCGGCGACTTCGTTATGATCAACGCGATGATGATCCAGCTCTACACGCCGCTAAATTTCATGGGCATGGTCTATCGTGAAATCAAGCAGGCCGTCATCGACATCGAGATCATGTTTTCGCTGTTGGAGCGCAAGCCGGAAATCACCGATAGTCCCAGCGCGCGACCGCTACAGGTGCGCGCCGGCGCCATCCGTTTTGAGAATGTGTCATTTGCCTACGAAGCGGCGCGGCCGATCCTTGCCGATTTGAACTTTGAGGTCGCCGCCGGCCGTACCGTCGCGATTGTTGGGCAATCCGGCGCCGGCAAATCGACGATTTCGCGGTTGCTGTTCCGCTTCTATGACGTTACTGGCGGCCGCATCCTGATCGATGATCAGGACATCCGCGATGTCACGCAGACCTCCTTGCGCGCGGCAATCGGCATGGTGCCGCAGGACACCGTGCTGTTTAACGATACGATTCGCTACAACATCCGTTATGGGCGTTGGGATGCGAGCGATCCGGAAGTCGAGGAGGCCGCGCGCCAAGCGCAAATCGATGGCTTCATTCGCCGGGCGCCGCGGGGCTATGAGACCGAGGTGGGCGAACGCGGACTGAAACTTTCCGGCGGCGAGAAACAGCGCGTTGCGATCGCCCGCACGATCCTTAAAGGACCGCCGATCCTATTGCTCGACGAAGCAACCTCGGCGCTCGACAGCCACACCGAAAAAGATATCCAGGACGAACTCGACCGTGTCGCCGAGAACCGCACCACGCTTGTGATCGCGCACCGGCTTTCGACCATTATCAATGCCGACGAAATCCTGGTGTTGGATCGAGGTGCAATCATCGAGCGCGGCACGCATCGCGAGTTGCTCGCCCATGACGGCCTTTATGCCAGCATGTGGAATCGGCAACGCGAAGCGCAGCTGGCCCGCGAGATTCTGGCTGAAGTCGGCGACGACGGCGGCGCGCCCAATCGCAATCCTCCGCAATTGCCCGAAGCGCCGGAGCCACGGCCCGACCTGCTTTCGGCCGCGGACGCCGCCGAATGAGCACGTTGCGCGATTAACTATGTGAGCACGCTATTAACGCCCGCCGTTCGCCTGCACTCCTCGCAATGAGGCAAACAGAAATATACTAATTCAATGTCGCTTGCCGCTTCGATCCGCCAGCAGCTGACGCCGATTCATCCGGAAGGTTATCCCTTCATCGGCGGCTTTGCCTTGGCAACGCTTGTTCTGTTCTGGCTATGGCCACCGCTAGGCGGGATCGGTCTCATTGCGACACTGTGGTGCATCTACTTTTTTCGTGATCCGCCGCGCGTCACTCCGATACGTGAAGGCATCGTGGTGGCGCCGGCGGACGGCCGTGTGTGCCAGGTCGTGAGCGTGGTGCCACCGCGGGAGCTCGAGCTCGGCGAGGGACCGCTGCCGCGCATCTCGATCTTCATGAGCGTGTTCGATTGCCACATCAATCGCAGTCCGATTGCGGGGCGCATCGAACGCATCGTCTACCGCGCCGGCAAGTTCATTAGCGCCGATCTCGACAAAGCAAGCGAGGATAATGAGCGAAATGCATTCGTTATCGTCACCGAGACGGGACAACACCTCGCCGTCGTGCAGATCGCCGGACTCATCGCCCGCCGGATCGTGTGTTTCGTGCGCGAATCCGAGCTGCTCGAGGCGGGCCAACGGATTGGCATGATCCGCTTCGGCTCGCGGGTCGATGTTTACCTTCCCGTGGGCACGCGTGTGCTAGCTGGCGAAGGCCAGATTGCGATCGCGGGCGAGACCGTGCTCGCCGACCTTACCGCGCGCGATACGGAAACGGCGTTTCGCCGTGCGTAACCATCGTCGCGATTCTCAGGGAACGCATCGACCAGATGTCAGTTTTAACGAAGCTTCCGTACTTTCGTCCTTACGCGTACGCGATTTTTCACAGCAACGCTTGCAGGCGGCGAGAATCGACGCCACATGTATCGTTTGACGAGATTTAATCCATGAGCAAAATCAATGCGGTCTGCGTCTATTGCGGATCGAGCGCAGGAACTGAGCCCGCTTTCGGCGAGGCGGCCGGTCAATTCGGCAAGATTCTCGCCGAAGGTGGCGTGCGACTTATCTATGGTGGCGGTTCGGTCGGCCTGATGGGCATACTCGCCGACGCTGTGGTGGCGCATGGCGGCAAGGCAACCGGAATCATTCCCGACTTTCTCACCCAGCGCGAGCGGCCGCGGCGGCTCGGCCAAGAGCTGATCGTCACCCGCGACATGCACGAGCGCAAACGAACGATGTTCGACCGCGCCGACGCCTTTGTCGCATTGCCGGGCGGAATCGGCACGCTCGAAGAACTGGTCGAACAACTCACCTGGGCGCAGCTTGGCCGCCATCGCAAACCGATTCTCGTTGCCAACATTAACGGCTATTGGGACCCGCTTCTTACACTTGTCGCGCATATGCGCGAACGCGCATTCGTGCCCGAGTCGCTCGCGGTCAATTTCTTGGTGTGCGAGCGTGTCGTAGATATTTTGCCGATTTTGCGTCAGGCGGCGCGCGGTCGCGCCGAGGCGGAAAAGCCAATGGCAATCCCGGCCGAGCGGCTGTGATCTGGCCTCCATCCTTTCCTTAAGCGGGGGAGGGTTAGGGAGGGGGAATTTACTTCGCGGCCTCTTCGCGCAGGAACGTCACAGCTTCGATGCGGTTGCCGTCCGGGTCGCGAACGAAGGCCGCGTAATAGCCGCTGTGATATTGTGCGCGCACTCCCGGTGCGCCATCAGACGTGCCGCCGGCCTTAAGCGCCGCGGCATGAAAGTCTTCGACCGCCCGCGTATCGGTGGCGCGCAGGCAAATATGCACGCCGCTGTCCTGCTCGACGCGAGCTATGCCTTCGCGCCGGTTGATCCAGAATTCCGGATATGTCTTGCCGAAGCCGATCGCCGCGTTCGGCCATTCGCGCAATTTCCGCATCCCAAGCGGCGCCAACACGGCGGCGTAGAACGGCTCGGCCTTGCGCAGATCGCGCACGGCAATGGAGACATGATCGATCATCCGAGCCCTCCGCTCCCGTCCGCGCTACTGGCATCACGCCGGCGCGCCGGATTTCATGAGCTTGTAGACGATGGAATCCATCAGTGCCTGGAAGGACGCATCGATGATGTTGGCGGAAACGCCTACCGTTCTCCAGTGATCGCCGGTCTCGTCGGTGCTTTCGATCAAAACCCGCGTCACGGCTTGGGTTCCGCCATTTAGGATACGGACGCGATAATCGGTCAGTGTCAGTCCGGTGATGTAACTCTGGTATTTGCCGAGGTCCTTGCGCAGCGCAAGGTCGAGCGCATTCACCGGCCCGATCCCTTCGGCCACTGAGATCAGCTCCTCGGCGCCGACTTTCAGCTTCACCACAGCTTGGCTCACGGTCACGCGCTCGCCCTTGGCATTATTGCGCTGCTCGACATTGACGTCGAATTTCTCGACATCGAAATAATGTGGAACCTGACCGAGCATGCGTCGCGCCAGGAGTTCGAATGAAGCGTCGGCGGCCTCGTAAGCGTAGCCGACCGCTTCGCGTTCCTTGACTTCGTCAAGGAGCCGCGTCACCCGCGGGTCATTCTTGTCGAGCGACAACCCGATCCGCTCGAGCTCCGCCAGCACGTTCGAGCGGCCGGCCTGATCGGATACGAGAAGCTTGCGCTTGTTGCCGATAAGTTCTGGCGCGACGTGCTCGTAAGTCTTCGGTTCTTTGACAATCGCCGAAGCATGAATGCCGGCTTTGGTGGCAAACGCGCTTTCGCCGACATAAGGCGCATGACGATCCGGCGCGCGATTGAGCAATTCGTCGAGCCCATGGGAGATGCGAACGATGCGGCCGAGCGCTTCGTCGGAAACGCCGATATCGAACTTGTCGGCATATTCGGGCTTAACCTTCAGCGTCGGGATGATCGATACCAGATTGGCATTGCCGCAGCGCTCGCCCAGCCCGTTCAGCGTTCCTTGAATTTGACGTGCTCCGGCGCGAACCGCCGCAAAGCTGTTGGCCACCGCCTGTTCGGTGTCGTTATGGGCATGGATGCCGACGCGATCGCCCGGAATGGCTTTGCAGACCTCGCCGACAATGCGTTCGACTTCGTGCGGCAACGCGCCGCCATTGGTGTCGCACAGCACCACCCAGCGGGCGCCTTCGTCATGGGCTGTTTTGGCGCAGGCCAGCGCATAGTCCGGATTGGCCTTGTAGCCGTCGAAGAAATGTTCGCAGTCGAGCAGGACTTCACGCCCTTTCGCCTTCGCCGCTCGCACGCTGTCGCGAATTGAGGCGAGGTTTTCATCCTCAGTCGTCTCCAGCGCGACCCGTACGTGATAGTCCCAGGATTTTGACACGAAGCAGATGGCGTCCGCCTGCGCGTCCAACAGCGCCACCAATCCAGGATCGTTGGAAGCCGACCGCCCCGGACGCCGCGTCATACCGAAGGCGGTGAGCCGCGCGCGCATCGGGCGTCGCTCGGCAAAGAAGCTCGTATCGGTCGGGTTGGCGCCGGGGTAGCCGGCTTCGACATAATCGACGCCGAGCTCATCGAGCATGCGCGCGATGGCGAGCTTGTCAGCCAGCGTGAAATCGACGCCATTGGTCTGCGCACCGTCGCGCAATGTGGTGTCGAACAAATAAAGCCGCTCGCGCGCCATCCTGTCGGCCATGATGCTAACCGCGATAGAGACGATAGATGGTGTAGAGCGAGACGACGACCGCCGCGCCGATCACCGCATATTTCAGGATCAGATAATACAGCCAGTGTCGTGGAAACGGCGTGTCCGGACGTTTCATGAGGCCCTCTCCTGCTCGGTGAGCAGCTTAGTCATCGTCGTATTGGCGAGCCATTCGCCGCCGAGTGACACCGTATTGCGGCTTTGCGCCGAATATCCCCGCTTTTCGAAAAAGCCGCGCGCCGCATCGCTGGCATCGACGGTGATTTCCTTGGCTCCGCGCGCGCCGGCAAGCTTTTCCAGCGCGTCGCATAGTATTGCACCGGCTCCCTGCCCTGCTGCTGCGGGATGAACGTAGAGCATATCGATGCGCCTATTGTCGGCGAGCGAGGCAAAGCCGACCGCCGCGCCGCCATAGGTCGCGACCAGCGTCAGCTCGCGCGTGAGCTTTACGCCGAATGCTTTCTCGTCGTCGGCGGTCGAAGCCCAGGCTTCCTGCTGCGTCTCGCTATAGTCATCGGCGGCCAATTCTTCGATCGCGGCGCGGAAGATTTCGGCGAGCAATGGCACATCGGTCGGTAGCATCGGCCGCATCGCCAATTGCGGCAGCGGGCTCATCGCGCGATCTCCCAGGTGGTGCCGTCTTTGGTGTCTTTGAGGACGACTCCTATTTTGGCGAGTTCGTCGCGGATCCGATCGGACTCACGAAAATCCTTCACCCGGCGCGCCGCATTACGCGCGGCGATCAGCGCCGTCACCTTGTTTTCGTCAATGCTGATCGAGGCAGGCCGGAAGCCCGCCCATTCGGAAGCGGTTTCCTGCAATAAGCCGAGCAATTGCGCACTCGCCTTGAGCGAGCCAGCGGCTGCCTTGCTGCCTTTGGCTGCCTCGCCGCGCAATTCATGTAGTGAAGCAACGGCCTTCGGACTGTTCAGATCGTCTGCCACGGCATCGAGCGTATCCGCGCACAACAATCCCGGCGCCGCGTCGCCGGTCAGCTCATACCAAAGATCCAGCGTCCGCTGTGCCTCGCGCAGGCCGTTTGTCGTCCAGTTGAGCGGCTGACGATAATGCGTCTGCAGCATCGCCAAACGCACCGTCTCGCCGGGCCAGTCTCTCAGCAGATCCCGGATAGTGACGAAGTTGCCAAGCGACTTCGCCATTTTCTCGCCTTCGACCTGAAGAAAACCATTGTGCACCCAGTAATTCGCCATCACCGGCGTATGAAAGGCGCAGCGCGACTGCGCGATTTCGTTTTCATGATGCGGAAAAACGAGATCGATGCCGCCGCCGTGGATATCGAATGTCTCGCCGAGGTGCTTCCATGACATCGCCGAGCATTCGATATGCCAGCCCGGTCGGCCGGGCGCGGCGATGCCGCACGGCGACGGCCAAGACGGCTCGCCCGGTTTCGACGGTTTCCACAATACGAAGTCCATCGGCGCGCGCTTATATGGCGCCACTTCGACGCGAGCGCCGGCGATCATCTCGTCGAGCGAGCGGCGCGCCAACCTGCCGTAATCGGGCATCGAGGCGACGCTGAACAAGACGTGGTCGCCTTCGACATAGGCGTTGCCCGCTTTCACTAGCCGCTCGATCAGGGTGCGCATTTCGGCAATGTGCTCGGTCGCGCGCGGCTCCGCGCTTGGCGGCAGACAGCCGAGCGCCGCGACATCCTCGTGGAATTGCTGATCGGTCTTTTCCGTGACCTTGCGGATTGCCTCGTTCAATGGCAGGGCGGGATATTCCTCCGCCGCGCGTGCGTTGATCTTGTCGTCGACGTCGGTGATGTTGCGGACATAGGTGACGTGCGCGGCGCCGTAGATATGCCGGAGTAGTCGGAACAGCACGTCGAAAACGATCACCGGCCGCGCATTGCCGATATGGGCGAAATCGTAAACCGTCGGGCCGCAGACATACATGCGCACGTTCGCGGGATCGAGCGGCGTGAAGACGCGCTTCTCGCGGGTTAGCGTATCGTAGAGCTTAAACTCCATAACCAATCACCTGCGCGGCTCCGCGCTATTTGTAACCTTGGCTTTGAATATGGTGCGCACGCCCTGGCCTGCTGGCCGGGCGTGTCTTGCGTCTCGATGATGAGAAAAAGACGGCCGCAGCCAGCGTTTGACGCTAGCGAATAATCTCCCGGCAAATGCCGCAGGCGTGCCGACCGTTCATGCCGTGCACAATGGTCGAGGTGCCGCATGGCGTCAAGGTCCCCTCCTCTCGCCGGCAGGTCTGCTCGCCAATACGTCCGCCGAACCGCGCCAGCCAAACTCGCCGTCGAACTCTGTTTGGATCGCGCCGCTTAAAGAAGCTTTAACCCTGCCGCCGCATGGTCAATGGCAAGCCGGCCAACGGCTTTAATCGCAGTTGCCGATCGCGTGAGTGGGGGAACCATGCGTTGCGTGCTCGCCGCAGTCACCGTTGTAGCCTTGCTTCTCAACGGCGCCGCCCAGGCCGAGAAACACATCTTCATCATCGCCAATGACGCCGACGATTACGGCGTCGACCGCTGCCTGGTTTCCAATGCGGGCTGCGGCGCCACGGTGGCGAACGCCTATTGCCA
Organism: uncultured Xanthobacteraceae bacterium; assembly: GCA_955652195.1. Classification (GTDB taxonomy): domain Bacteria; phylum Pseudomonadota; class Alphaproteobacteria; order Rhizobiales; family Xanthobacteraceae; genus BOG-931. The sequence goes on from CATPBC010000101.1 coordinate 11,055, forward strand.
TTCCCACGAATACGCCCAGGCGCTTTCGTTCCGAAAGGTCGAGCGCGACGAAATTGCCGGCGCTATTTCAGCGAGCGCCACCAGCGCCTGCATAGAAAGCCGCTGCGACGCATTGGTCGCGATCGAGTGCTCGCGCTAATATCGAGTGCTTGTTACCTCCCTCGCTATCCAGCGCGTTCGTTGTCCCGGCAGCGCCTTGCATAGCTTAGCCCCGGTACAAACACCGCAAACCGGATGGTATTTCTCTGCTCGGCGCACCGGAGCCATGTGCTCACCCATGCGCAATGCGGCCCAGCCGCCGTTGCGTGGACC
>CATPBC010000102.1 GCA_955652195.1 uncultured Xanthobacteraceae bacterium
CTGATCGAGCGCATGTTCTGCCGTCTCAAGGACTTTCGAAGGATCGCAACCCGCTACGACAAGCGCGTCGACATCTATCTCTCGTCGATCCTCTTGGCAGCCACAGTCATTTGGTGGATCAATTGAGTCCGGACCCTAGAGCACATATTCGTAATTTGCTTACTTCCCCGCCGCCGCTGCCGCTTTGGCCTTGGCGATAATGTCGGCCGGCGTGGCGTAGACTTCTTTCACCAGGTTCTCGACGTCGGCGCCTGAAACCGGATTGATTTCAAGGTCGGTCTTGCTCGCTTCGGCGAGAAAATCCTTATCCGTCATGGTCGCCGTGAACGCGTCGCGCAACGCCGCAACCCGATCCGGCGGCACATTTGGCGGCGCCAGATAGGGCCGGCCCATTACGTTGCGGGCGAAGATCATTTTGAGGATCTGCCGCTGCTCGTCGGTCTTGGCGAAGTCCATCACCAGCGGCACGTCCGGCAGTTCCGGGTGCTTGGCCAGCGAGAGCTGGACGAGGACAATCATGCGCTTGTCCTCGATCCAGGACTTGTGCGTCGACTTGACGCTGGACCATGACCAGCCGCATCGCCCCTGCACCTCGCCGCGCTCCATCGCCAGGATGACATCGTTGCCGCCGGGATAGCCTTCGACAATCTTGAAATGCGTGCCGAGCGCGCTGGTGAGCACACGCGGGAATTGATCGGTATCGGCGCTGCTGCCGGTGCCGCCGACGGTCAAATCCTTGGTGAAGAGATCCTCAAACTTTGTGATGCCGGACTGCCGCATTGCGACGCAGACGCTGACCTCGTTATTGGCGCTGCCGATCCAGTTGAATTTCTGCGCATCGAAGGCATCGCCCTGGCCGATCAACAGCGGATCGAACGCAATGCCGCGCCCGATCGTGCCGAGCGCGGAACCATCGCGTGGCGCGACGCGATAAAGGTAATTGGCCAGCCGAAGACTGCCGGCGCCTTCGAGATTTTTCGGCACCAGCGTCGGATTGCCGGGGATATGCGCGCTGAGGTGCCGGCCGATCACCCGCGCATAAAGATCATAAGCGCCGCCGACGCTGTAACCGATATAGAGATCGATGGCGCGGCCTTTGTAGAAGTCTGTCGCGCTCTGCGCCAAGGCGCTTGTGCTCGGCGCAACGACGCCCAGCACAAATGCGAGAAACATGAGCATCACGCCCGCTAATAGGCGCGGCATCGTCCGCATTCGGTACCCTCGTTGGCTCATGGCCCTCCCGAACTAAACTGGCAATTTATGATGGCGATCTGAATCGATGCGGCAATAGGCCATTAGGACCGCACCCTAACACGGCTTTGGACGGCCTTGACGGGCTTGCCGGTTTCAGGCGCGATGCCGCGCGCTAAAGCGAAATGGGTTTAGGTTGAATCGCCATTTCGCTTTAGCTTGTTATCTGAGCATGATCTTTTCCGAAAACCGGTATCCACTTTTCGGGATCATGCTTTAGCGGGAGCGCCGATCGATGCAGCCGGACATGATCGGCAGCGCCATACACGCGCTGCAGCTGTTGCTCGAGCCGGCACGGCTCATGATCCTTTGTGTCGGCGTGCTCATCGGGCTCGCCATTGGCGTGCTCCCCGGCTTGAGCGGCATCGTCGGCATGGCGATGCTGATCCCGTTCACCTACAACCTCGATGAATACACTGCCTTCGCGCTGCTGCTCGGCATGGCGGCGGTGATCACCTCGTCGGATTTCATCACCGCGGTGTTGTTCGGGGTGCCGGGCCATGTCGGCGCCGCGGCGACCGTGATCGATGGCCACGCCATGGCGCGCAAGGGCGAGGCCGGCCGCGCCTTCGGCGCTGGCTTCGCCGCTTCGCTGGCGGGCGGCATTGTCGGCGCGATCGTCCTCGCCGTGAGCATTCCGATCCTGCGCCCGGTGATGCTGTCGATCGGTTCGCCGGAACTACTGGCTTTCACCTTGTTCGGCATGTCCATGGTGGCGACGCTATCGGGCCGCGCGCCGCTCAAGGGGCTGACCGCCGCGGGTCTCGGCCTGATGATCGCCATGATCGGATCGCGGGCGCAGAGCGGCACGCTGCGCTGGACCTTCGGCTGGCTCTATCTGTGGGACGGCGTGCCGCTTATTCCGGCGACGCTTGGCATTTTCGCGCTGCCCGAGCTCGCAGAGCTGGCGGTGTCGCGCAAGCGCATTGCTGGCGACAACGCACCCGACATCAGTTTCTCCAGCCAGTGGGAAGGCGTGCGCGATGTGGGGCGGCACTGGTGGCTGGTGCTGCGCTGCGGCGTGCTCGGCACCGGACTCGGCGCCATCCCCGGCATCGGCTCGGCGGTGATCGACTGGATCGCCTATGGCTACGCGCAACGCACCGAGAAGAATCCCGAAACATTTGGCACCGGCGACGTGCGCGGCGTGATCGCACCGGAGAGCTCCAACAATTCCAAGGAAGGCGGCCACCTGGTGCCGACGATTGCTTTTGGCGTCCCCGCCGGAGCCTCGATGGCGATACTGCTCGGCGCCTTCCTGATGCACGGGCTCACCCCCGGTCCGGAGATGCTGACCAAGCATCTCGACCTCACTTACCTGATTGTCTGGAGCCTGACGCTGGCGCATGTCATTGGCGCGGTGATCTGCCTCGCCTGCAGCCGCTGGCTCGCGCAGATTTCGCGCGTCCGCCCGGAAATCCTGCTGCCGGTCATCATCGCGCTGGTTTTCGTCGCCGCGTTCGAGGGCGAGCACGATTGGGGCGATCTCTATTCGCTGGTGTTCTTCGGCATCGTCGGCTGGATCATGAAGCGGCTGGGCTGGCCGCGGCCGCCGATGGTCTTGGGCATCGTGGTCGGCGCCATTTTCGAGCGTTACCTTTTTATCTCGACGCAACTCTACGGCTGGGCTTGGTTGTTGCGGCCGGCTGTGCTGGCAATTCTGGCTTGCGTGGCTTGGGCGCTGTATCGGCCGTTGGCGCAGATCGCGGTGACGCTGATCGGGCAACTGCGCGAGGTCGGCGGCCGCCACCCGCGCTTCGGCGCGGCGCCGGCGTTTTCGCTCGCCGTCATCGTGCTCATCGTCGCCGCGATGCTATCGTCAGCGGATTGGCCGCACGACGCCAAGCTCGTACCGCTCACCGCCTGTAGCATGGCTTTGGTCGCCGCCGTGCTTAATCTCGTCAACGAGCTGTTCGGCCCGGAGCAAGCGCCCGCTTTGCACGCCGATTCCGGAATAAAGGTCAGTGCTCACGTGCCAGACCTCGGTGTCACTGACGACGTGGTGCGGCGACGCGCGACGATTTTCTTTGTCTGGACCGCGGCATTCATCGCGCTCGTCGCTTTGATCGGATTTGTTCCCGCCATTGCCGTGTTTGTCTGCGCCAATATGCGCTTCGGCTTTGGCGAGCCTTGGCGCACCGCGCTGGGCTTTGCCGCGGCCACCACGTTGGTCTGCTATGTGGTGTTTCACTGGGCGCTCGCCGTGGCCTGGCCGCCGTCGCTGCTCGGCGAATTATTTCCGGCATTGCGCGCGGCGACGCGGTTGTTTTGATCACTGCACCATCGCCGCGGCCTTTTTCACCACCTCCGGCGGGGTCTGATAAATTTCCTTGACCAGCGCCTCCAATTGCTCGCCGCTGACCGGATTGATCTCGAACTTGTTCTGCTCGGCTTCGCCGAGAAATTCCTGGTCCGCCATCGTATCCATGAAGGCCTTGCGCAAGGCCGCGAGCCGGTCGGCGGGCACGCCAGGCGGCGCCAGATAGGGCCGGCCCATTGTCTGCCGCGCGAAGATCATCTTGAAAATTTGCCGCTGTTCGTCGGTCTTGGCCAGATCCATGATCAAGGGCACGTCCGGCAGATCCGGATGCTTGGACAGCGACATCTGCACCAGAACGATGATCCGTTTATTCCGCACCCAGTTGAACCGCGTGGTCTTGATGCTCGACCATGACCAGCCGCAGCGCCCTTGCACTTCGTCGCGTTCGAGCGCGAGGCTGACATCGTTGCCGCCGGGATAGCCGGTGACGATCTTGAATTTGGTGCCGAGCACCGCATTGATCAGCGCCGGAAATTGATAGGTGTCGTCGGCGGCGCCGGTCGAGCCGATGGTCAGTTGTTTCGTGAACAGATCGTCGAATTTGGTCACTCCGGACGACGCCAGAGCGACACAGACGCTGACTTCGTTATTGGCGCTGCCGATCCAGGAAAATTTCGAGGCGTCGAATCGCGCGCCCTTCTCGTTGAGCAGAGGATCGAATGCCGCGCCGCGACTGGTCGCGCCAATGACGGTGCCGTCGCTCGGCGCCGCCGCATAAAGGTAATTGGCGAGCCGTAGACTGCCCGCCCCTTCCATGTTCTTCGGGGCGACGGTTGGATTGCCGGGAATATGCGCGCCAAGCCCCCGCGCGATCAAACGGGCATAAAGGTCGTAGCCGCCGCCGACGCTGTAGCCGATATTCAGGTCAATCGTTTTGCCGCGATAGAAGTCGGTGACGCTCTGCGCGCCTGCCGCGGCGACAAGCAGGAAGGCTACGACAAGCGCGAGCACTGCGGTCGGGACCGATCCTCTGCCATTCTTTGTCATGCGAACCCTTTTTCATCCGTTTGCGGCTGATCGTAAGCCTTCAGGCGCGCGCGATAAATGCCACGCGCTGCAACGCCGCGGCAACAGTCCGCGCACTGCATTGCGCGTACTGCCGAAATCCCGTAATGACGGCGCAAATGGCGGTGCAAAAATTTCGAAGGATCTTAAAGCATGACTGGAATGCTGGAACATGAAGCGCCCGGGCTCGGGCACAATAAGCCATCGGAAGAAGACGCCGACGAGATCAAGCACGGCAAATGGGAGCGCTGGGCCAAGAAGCGCACCTTCGTCCGCGCGATCGAGGGGACCTACAGCCATCTTTACAAAAAACTGCTGGAAGAACCGCGCGTCTATTCCTCCAAGGATCACCCGTGGAAGGGCGGCCCGGCGATGTACGGCAAGCACGTGATATCGCCGCAGGCGGTGAACATCGTGCAATCGATCGAGTCGCATATCGAATGCTATGCGCCGCTCAATGCCGGTCAAAAGCACGGTCATCTCAACAGCGCGGTATTTTACGTCCTCAAGGGCCACGGCCACGATATCCACGACGGCCGTTACATGAAGTGGCAGGCCGGCGACGTAATGCTGGTCGAGAACGGCTGCGTCCACCAGCATTTCAACGACGACGAAAACGAGGACTGCATTCTTCTGGTGTTCAAGGCGAAGCCGCTGTTTCTGTTCATGCACCTGTTGTTTCAAAAAATGGTCGAATGGCCGACCGACAAGCTGCCGCCCGGCCATGAGGATTTCAAACCGCCGACCGACATCTGAGCGGAGACAGAGAGAAATGCCGTTCCAAGACAAACAAGCGGCGCTGTCCGGCTCCGCCACCAGCACGTTTCTCGCCGACGATCTTGTCGCCTCGGAACAATTCCGCGCCGAATATGCGACGCGTTCGAACGTGGTCAAGGCCGCGGACATGCCGTGGGAGCGTTCGCCCGACGGGCTGATCAAGCATCTCGTGCACAAGAAGATGCAGACGCGCGAATGCTGCATCGAAGCCTATATGCAGTTCCTCAAAGACGGCGAGCGCTCAGGCAAGCATCGCCACATGTGGGAGGAATTGTTTTTTGTGGTGGAAGGCTCCGGCTACGATCTGCACTGGGATCTCAAATGGGATTGCCTGGAAGCATTCGAATGGCAATGGGCCGAGACGCCGAAGAAATTCGAGTGGACGCGCGGTGACTATGTCTACATCCCGCCATTCACGCTGCACCAGCACGTCGCCAATCCCGGCGAGGAATGCCGCATCATCGTGATGAGCAATCGCATCGTCAAAGACATGGGCTTCGACTGGTACGATCAGGTCGAGCGCGCCGCAGGATTTTGACGGCGGTTGAATTTTGACGGCCATTGCGTTTTGACGGCCGGTGCGAGGTCGGCGCGGCGCTGGCCGCGGGATGCGCCCTGACGGCCTTATTCCGTTGCCAGAATGGCAATTGCCGAACCGGATTTCGGCTATATTTGCAAGCGGGTAGCTTATCCAGGCTGCTGCATCGCCAATTCGCAAGCCGTCGTCTAGATTATGCCCCGGGCGGCGGCGGCACTGCATCCGAATGGTGAGACGTTAGGGCGAGGCGGACATGTCCATGTCACTGATGACGACGCGCCGTTTCGCACCCTTGTTCTGGTGCCAGTTCTTCGCGGCGTTCGGCGACAACTTTCTCAAGACCGCGCTGGTCTTCGTCATTCTGTTTGAAGTGTCCGGCGCCAATTCCGCGGCCTTGATCTCGCTCGCGGGCGCAACGCTGATTGCGCCGTTTTTCCTCCTGTCCGGTCTCGGCGGCGAACTTGCCGACCGTTACGACAAATCTTTCGTCGCGCAGCGGATCAAGCTGACCGAGATAGCCGCCGCGGCGGTGGCGGTCGCCGGCTTTGCGTTCCACTCGCTCGCCTTGTTGTTCCTCGCCGTGTTCATGTTCGGAACCCTGGCGTCGCTGTTCGGGCCGATCAAATACGGCATCCTGCCCGACCTCCTCCAGCGCCGCGAGCTGCCGTCCGGCAATGCGCTGATCGAAGGCGGCACCTTTCTTGCGATCCTGTTAGGCACCATCGTCGCCGGCATCGCGGCGAACGGCAACAGCGGCCCCATTCATTTCGCCTGGCTGATGATATTGACGGCGTTCGCGAGCTGGCTGGCGAGCCTGTTGATCCCGAAGAGCGGCCAGGGCGCGCCGGACCTGACGATCAACCGCAATGTGCTGGTCTCCACCGGCTCGCTGATCAAACAGCTTCGCGCCGATCCGCGGCTGTGGTGGGGCGCGCTGGTCGCGAGTTGGTTCTGGCTTGTCGGCGCGCTGGTTCTCTCGCTGTTGCCGCCGCTCGTTTCATTCACCATCGGCGGCAGCGAAGAGGTGGTGACGCTATTTTTGACTATTTTCTCGGTGGCGGTCGCGGTCGGCTCCGGCTTGGCGGCCTGGCTTGCGGCCGGCCGCATCGTGCTGTTGCCGACACTGGTCGCCGCGGTCTTGCTCGGCCTGTTCTCGCTCGATCTAGGCTGGACCGCTTCGGCGATCGTGCCCGCGACTAGCCCGTTGTCGGTCGGCGCGTTCTTTGCGTCGCGCTACAGCTTGCATATCGCCATCGATCTTGCCGGACTGGCGATCGCCGGCGGTCTGTTCATCGTGCCGGTTTTCACCGCGGTTCAGGTCTGGGCCGGCACCGATCGGCGCGCCCGAGTCATTGCTGCGGTGAACGTGCTCAATGCCGCCTTCATGGTCGGCGGCGCGATCATCCTCGCAGTGCTGCAAAAAGCGGGCTTCGGCACGCCGGTCCTGTTCGTGCTGATCGGCGCCGCCAATCTCGCGATGGCTGTCGTGATCGGCATGACCATGCCGGCAAGCTGGCTGCACGACTTTCTCTCGATCATGTTCCGCGCGTTCTACCGGCTGGAAGTGCAGGGTCTGGAGAACATCGCCAAAGCCGGCCACAACGCCATCATCGCGCTCAACCATGTGAGCTTTCTCGATCCGCCGCTGGCGTTCTCGATCCTGCCGAAACGACCGGTCTTTGCCATCGACGTCGCCATGTCGAGGAACTGGTGGATTCAGCCATTCCTCAAATTCGTGCGCACCATGGCGCTCGATCCGCTCAAGCCGTTCTCGCTGCGCGCCATTATCAATGCTGTGCGCTCGGGCGACATGCTGGTGATTTTTCCCGAAGGCCGCATCACCGTCACCGGCAGTCTGATGAAGGTCTATGACGGCGCCGCCCTGATCGCCGACAAATCCGAGGCGATGGTGGTCCCGGTGCGCATCGAAGGACCGGAGCTGACCATGTTCAGCCGGCTCAAGCGCTCGCAAGTGCGCCGCCGGCTGTTTCCGAAGATCAAGGTCACCATCCTCGAGCCGGTGCAGCTCAAGCTCGATCCCGAGCTCAAGGGGCGCAAGCGGCGGCAGGCCGCCGGCTCCGCGCTTTACACGATCATGTCCGACCTGATGTTCCGCACCACGCCGACAGACCGCACCGTGGTGCAAGCGCTGATCGAGGCGGCGAAGTTGCACGGCGCCGGCTGGCTGGCGATTGAGGATCCGGTCCGCGGTCAGATGACTTATCGCCGCCTGTTGCAGGCAACCGCAATCCTTGGCCGCAAGCTTATGCCCTATGCCCTTGAAGGACACGCGCTTGGCGTCATGCTGCCGACATCCAATGCGGCGGTGATCACCTTATTTGGCCTGATGTCGGCAGGGCGGGTCCCGGCCCTGATTAATTTCACCGCCGGTGCAGCCAATATCCTCGCCGCCTGCCGCGCCGCGCAGGTCGATACCATTGTGACGTCGCGCGCCTTTGTCGAGAAAGGCCGGCTCGAAAACCTGATCGCGCAACTGCAGGCCCAGGTCCGCATCGTTTATCTGGAAGACATCGGCAAGACGATCAGTAAGGCGGACAAGCTGCGCGCGCTGTTGAGCTGGAAAAAGCCTCTCGTTGCGCGCACGCCCGACGATTGGGCCGCGATACTCTTCACCTCCGGCTCGGAGGGTTCGCCGAAAGGCGTCGTGCTCTCTCACCGCAACATGCTCGCCAACGTGGCGCAAGCGGCGGCGCGGATCGATTTCGGGCGCGAGGACAGGCTGTTCAACGTGTTGCCCATATTCCATTCGTTCGGCCTCACCGCCGGAACGATATTGCCGCTCGTCTCCGGCGTGCCGGTCTATCTCTACCCGTCGCCGCTGCATTACCGCACCGTGCCCGAACTCATTTACTGGACCTGCGCCACCGCGCTGTTCGGCACCGATACGTTCCTCAACGGTTATGCGCGGGTCGCCAACCCTTACGATTTCCGTTCGCTGCGCTACGTGCTGGCCGGCGCGGAGCCGGTGAAAGAGGCGACGCGCCAGATCTATCTGGAAAAATTCGGCTTGCGCGTTCTCGAAGGCTACGGCGTCACCGAATGTTCTCCGGTAATGGCGCTCAATACGCCGATGTTCAACAAGTTCGGCAGCGTCGGCCGGCTGTTACCCGGCATGGAAGCCAAGCTTGAAAAAGTCGAGGGCGTCGAGGAGGGCGGCCGGCTTTACGTCAAAGGTCCGAACGTCATGCTCGGCTATTTGCGCGCCGAGAAACCCGGCGTGCTGGAGATGCCGCCGGAGGGCTGGCACGACACCGGCGACATCGTCACCATCGACGATCAGGGCTTCATCGCAATCAAGGGCCGGGCCAAGCGCTTCGCCAAGATCGGCGGCGAGATGATCTCGCTCGCGGCGGTCGAAATGCTCGCGGCCGAGCTATGGCCGAATAATATCACCGCGGTATCGTCGATCCCCGATCCGCGCAAAGGCGAACGCCTGATCATGGTCACCGACAAGCGCGGCGCCAGCCGCAGCGAATTTTTGGCCTATGCGCGATTAAAG
>CATPBC010000103.1 GCA_955652195.1 uncultured Xanthobacteraceae bacterium
GCCCCCCTCCTTAACCCTCCCCCGCAGCGGGGGAGGGTTAAGGAGGGGGGCAGCCCTTCGCGAGCCTACTTTCCTTCCAACGTATTGACCGCGTCCCAATCGTGAGCTGGCGGATGCGCCAATAATTTCTTGGCGCGCTGCAGAAGAATTGCCGATGGCGGATCGGCGGCGGCGACGGGCGCTAGCGCCGCAATACAACCGGCAAAATCGCGCGCGCGCCAGCATGCCAGCGCGTGCCGATAGGCGGCCGCTAACACTTTCTGTTCGGGAGTTTCTTGGCCATGACGCGCCAGCGGCTCGTAGATGCTGATCGGTTCATCGCGACCCTGGACACGGATCGTGTCGAGCTCGCGCCAGGTAAAGCTTGCCGCCGCGCGATCGAACGTGCTCTTGGCAGCCATGATCGAGGTACCGAAATATTTGTTGGCGCCCTCAAGCCGCGAGGCGACGTTCACGGTGTCGCCCATCACCGTGTAATTGAAGCGCTGACGCGAACCAATATTGCCGACCAAGGCGTCGCCGGAATTCAACCCGATCCGCTGGCGCAAGCTGAAACGCTGCCATTCGGTCGGATCGCGGTTGAGCTTGTCGAGACGCTCGCGGCAGTGCAAGGCGGCGTTGACCGCATTCGCTGCATGATCCGCATCGTCGAGCGGCGCACCGAATACCGCGACAATCGCATCGCCGATATATTTGTCGACGAAACCGCCGTACTCTTGGATGATGTCGGTCATTGCCGACAGATATTCGTTCATGAATTTCACGAGATCGGGCGGCGCCAGCGCTTCGGAAATCGACGAAAAACCGGCGAGGTCGGAGAAGAACACGGTGACGTTGCGGGTTTCGCCGCCGAGCGCCGGCGGCTTGTTCGCCGCCACCATTTTCTCGATCACCGCCGGCGCGAGATACAAAGCGAAGCTCTTGCGCAGAAAGCGCCGGTCCTTGTCGGCGACCAAAAACCGGAATCCGGTCGCGGCGCCGAGGCTGACAAGCCCGGCCAGCACCGGCTCGATCAATGGCAGCGCCAATGCGTGGGTGAAAGCGAGTGTTGCGCCGGACGTCCACACGCCAGCCGCCACGATATAAACAAGCACTGCGCCGAAAAGCGGCAATGCCATCACCGCGCCCGCCGTAAGCACCGCGAGGGCTATCGAAATTACGACGCGGCCGAGCCGACCAAGTTCGATCAGAGCGTCGCCTCGAATGAGGTTATTGACCGCCGTCGCATGGGTATAGACGCCGGGAATGGAGTCGCGGGCAAATACGGTGCTCGGCGGCGGCGCCGGCAGCGCACAACGCGGACCGACGGGATTTTCCGGCGCGGTAGCGAACCGCTTCGACGTGACCTGACGGTCCTCGACGTCGAGCACAGTGGCGATGAGTACGACCTTGCCGTCGAAATGCCCGCGGAAGAACTCGCGATCGCCTTTCTCGTTGCAGACGCGCAGATCAGCCAGCGAGAAGGTCGGAATTGCTTCGCTGCCGCCATCGAAATTGAGCGCGATCGTATTGGGCACAGCAGGGGCAATACGATATCCGGAAATGGTCATTGGCGCCGTGCCGAGCGCGCGCGCTGCAAGCTCGACCGCCATCGACGGTTGCGGCGTGCCGTCAATGACGACGCTGAGCGGAATGCGCCGCACCACGTCGTCCGGGTCGTTATAGACGTTCAAGGAGCGGATATTGTCGCCTTGGCCGACCGCAATGCGCTGACCTGGCGCCGGCATGATCGGAAAATCGCGGTGTTGCGCCTCGCCGAGCACCACTTTGCCGGCATGGGCGCCGAGCGCCAGCGCGCGCAGGAAATCGCGGTCAAACCCGCGCAATCTTCCGCCGAGGGTGCCGTCGCCGAACGGAATTTCGGATTGCTCGATCGAGGTCGGAAATACAATGTCGAAGCCAACCACCTTGGCGCCGCCGGCAATGATCGCGCTCAGCACCTGACCGATTTCCGGCGTCCAGGTTATCGCCGGCGTGCCGACGAAGGGCGGCGTGCGATAGGTTTCCTCATCGAGCGCAACGACGACGGCCGGCGACGCTTGCGGCTCGTGCATATGGCCGAAGACGCGCCAGCGCAGCGCGGTGAGGAGATCGATCGACAAGCCGTGCAGCCGATCGAGCGGCGGCGCCAGGATCAGCAAGCCGGCCAATACGGCAATAACAAGAGCAGCACCCGCATCCCGAAACCGTGCCGATCCCGTCATCATGCGCCAGTTTCGCCGCTGTTAATTTCGCGCTTGCAGGCGCGCCAAGCGCCCGGCGAGCGGCGCGTCGCCAGGTTTTGCATTGGGATCGATTTTGAACACGATCTCCTGCCCGGCCAATTTGGCGCGGTAGATTCCGCCGGCTGCGAGCGCCACGCCGGCTTTGGCAAAATCCAAGAACGCGCCGCGGACCAGCTGTTGATCGGTGACGGCGATCTCATGCCGCTCGCCGGGCTGGTCGAGACGTTCGACCACAAGCCTGCCGCCCGGGCGCACCTCAAAAACCGGCGACAGTCCATACAACGTGAATTGCGGATGCGGGACTGCGGCAGCCGACTGCCGGCTTGGCACTTGGCGAAACACCATGGCGCCGCTTTTACCGGCCAGCTCGGCCGAGAGCATCATCCTGCCGCCTTCGCACGCGATTTTCGCACGCGCCACTTCGCCGCCGGCGACTTCGCTTTGTTCGGTGCCGACCGTCACCGTTCCGCCGGTGATGGTTTCGCGCCAGCACGATTTCAAATAACCGAGCACGATGCGATCATGGCCGCCGAGACGGATCACCTGGCCCGGCTCGACGTAATCCATGAACTGGACTCCCGTGACGCCGCCGCCGACCTCTTCAACGACCGCCGCCGGTGCCTGAGCCGCTACAGGAGAGACCAGCATGCCGGCAGCTTGCAGAACCATGGCGAAGATGCCGTTCATCGGATTTGCCCCTCAACCCTTATTGCCTCGCGGCAAAGTTCAATAGGCGGTCTTATTGATCTCCCCAGAACTAGTGACGTACCAGCGCTCGCTGATGAAAGGTTTGCCGGCGAGGCGATCGGCAAGCCAATCGGCAAGCAGGATCGGCGGAAACGGTCCGAGATTGGCGGCAGGCACATTGCCGACCGAATGCCGCGATTCCTGATAAACCACCATCTGTTTCGGGCCCCTGAGCGCCGCCATCAGGCGCTCGGAATATTCGAGCGGGCTCAATTCTTCCGCCTCCCCGGCAATGCAAAGATACGGCACGCGTATTTTTTCGGCATGACCTTGCCAGGTGATGGTCTTACGGAATTCGTCGAACTCATCCTCGTCGGTGATACCGCACATATACATGAAGCGTTTTTTGAAGGTCGGCGAGGCCTCCTGAAAGATCGTATGGCCGCCCGGCTCATGGCACACCGACATCACCGCGCAGGCCTTGATGCGCGGCTCGGTGCCGGTGAGCACGGTGCCGAACAGCGAGCCGAAGCTCGTTCCCGCCACGCCGATCCGCGCGGCATCGAGCTCCGGCCGCGCTGCGATCCAATCGACCAGCGCCGGGCCGGTGGCGATCCAGTTCTCCATGCTGAAATAGA
>CATPBC010000104.1 GCA_955652195.1 uncultured Xanthobacteraceae bacterium
GGTATCAACAATTTGGTTGCATCGGTAGCAAATCTCCTCGCGATTGCCATCCTCGGCGCATTGGCGCTCGGCATCTACGATCACGCACTGGACAATAACCTTGAAGCCAAGTCCGTCACCAGCGAAGCGAAGTACGCTATTCAAATTGCACGGGGGCAATTCGTAACTGCGCCGGCATTGTCGACGGTTCAAGGAAATGATCGGGAGGTGGCTGGGATCGTTATTAAGGAGTCTTTGGCGGAAAGCATCCAAATCATCATGCTGGTCTGTGCCGGACTAGCGTTGGCCGGAGCTGCCAGTGGCGTGCTGCTTCCAAGTTCGCAGGGTGACCGGTCCAATTCCAAATAGTTTATTTGCGCATCAAGTACGAGTCGGAAGATGGACGTTCCCGAATTCTCCGTCCAGCTTGCATTGCTGGCAATTTGCTCGGGCCACCGCATTATTGCCCACCGATGTTCGACTGGCTTACCGCCTTGCGATTACAGTTGAAGGCCTGCCGTACGGCTGTGCAGGGTGTCCGATTCAAACATTGCGAGCCGGCGCTAGAGGCGCGGGAGGCGCAGCGGACTGGATTGCGGCCAAATAAGAATGCAACGCCGCAACGACTTGTGCGCCCTCGCCGACAGCCGCAGCGACGCGCTTGATGGATTTGGAGCGGACATCTCCGATGGCGAAGACGCCGCGCCTGTTGGTTTCCAGCGTATGGCGATCGCGGCAGGCATCTTCGCCGGTTAGCACAAACCCCTTGGCATCGAGCGCAACACCGGAGCCGGCGAGCCAGTCCGTATTCGGTTCCGCGCCGATGAACAGAAACAAGTGGCGAATCGGCCGTCGCACCTCTTGGCCGTTGCTGCCGAGACGCCAGCGTACCGCTTCCAGGATACCATCGCGGCCTTCAAGACCGCTAACCTGCGCTCGCGTCAGCACTTCGATATTGGCGTGCCCTTCGATCCGATCGACCAGATAGCGTGACATCGAGGCGCCGATATCGGCTCCCCGTAGCAGCATCCAGACCTTTGCACTCTGGCTCGCGAGATAGACCGCAGCCTGGCCGGCTGAATTGCCTCCCCCGACTAGGGCGACCTCCTGATTGGCGCACAGCTTGCCTTCGAGCGGCGTTGCCCAGTAATGCACGCTGGAACCTTCGAATGCGTGGAGACTATCGACAGCCGGCCGGCGATAACGTGCGCCGCTGGCAATGACGACCGCTCGCGTACTGACTCGCTCACCGTTGGACAACTGCAAAGTGAAGTTGCCGGCACCGTCCGTTTGCGCACTCAACGCGCTCACTTCATCCGGGATCGCCGTCTCGGCGCCAAACTTCTGCGCCTGGTTGTAGGCGCGCGCCATCAAGGCGATGCCGGTAATTCCCGTCGGAAAGCCGAGATAATTCTCGATCCGAGCCGAGGCACCAGCCTGACCGCCGAAGGCGCGGCAATCGAGCACGAGGACGGAGAGTCCTTCCGACGCGGCGTAGACCGCCGTGGCAAGACCGGCCGGTCCGGCCCCCACTACGGCAACGTCGTAGACTCGCTTCGGATCGATGGGCAGAACCAAGCCGACACAGCGCGCAAGCTCGTCCTCGCTCGGATTGCGCAGCATTTGTCCGCCGGGGCAGAGCACGATCGGCAGTTGTCCGGGATCGATGTGGAAGCGTTCGATAAGCGCCTTCGCCTCATCATCCGTCTCTGGATTGAGCAATTGTTGCGGATGACCGTTTCGACGGAGAAAGCCCTGAAGCCGAAGCACATCCGCGTTGTCGGCGCGGCCGACGATGATCGGACCGCCGGCGCCGATTTCAAGCAGTCCGACGCGGCGGAGGATCAAAGCACGCATGATCCGCTCGCCAAGTTCGGCTTCAGCAATCAAAAGCGCACGCAGTCGCTCCGGCGCAATGATCAGGGCTTGGACCGGCTTCTTGGCGACAGCGTCCGCCAGTGCCGGCCGCCCCGCCAGTTGGGCCAATTCACCCATGAATTGGCCAGGACCGTCCGTGACAATGAGACTTTCGCGTGAAAGTTCGTGCCGGACGATGTCAACCTCGCCGGAAAGGATGACGACAAATCCTGGACCAACTTGGCCAGCGGTGAAGATCGCTTCGTTTTGCGCGAAGCTGCGCGCTTCACCGAACCGACGCATCCGCTCGATCTCAAAGGGATCGAGCTCGGGAAACATCTGATCGCGCCGCCGCTCGAAAATCGACAATGCTGCCGAGGCCATGATAGTCCGTCGCCCGAGAATCTAGTGCGGCGGATATAATTATGCGGAATACTATCCGCCATTGGGCGACGATCTGCTGTGACGACGACACAGTTTTCCGACTTTAGCGAATTCCCCACTAAAGGCACGTGTTTCCAAGCAGGCGGCCTGCTGTCCTACGGAAGTGAGCAGCGCGATGAGTTTCGACTCGCGGCGACCTATGTCGATCGCATCCTCAAGGGCGAGATCCAGAAACGATGCATAGCGGCGGCGTCAGGCTTAACGAACGTAAAGCCGTTTCCTGAAGTAGCAGCATGGCGCCGCGCTGATCCGTTCGCCCGGCCCAAGCATTTTGCGCAAACGGTGCACATCGGCGCGCGCGGCAAGGATAATCGGACCCTTGAACGCTTCGTCGATGTCCGGATTGGCCTCCAGATGCGCGATCAGTTTGGTATCGGCGTAGATATCGTCGCGAATGCAGGAGCTGCAGAACGCCTCGACTTCGACCGGCGGCGCATATGCGCCGACCCAAAGATCTGCGGCTTCCGCCGGCCTGCCGATCACTGTCGGCGCAAGTACCAGGAGGCAGACGGCGCTAATTCGAAAAGCCCATATCCTGGTCAAGGCTGGATGCCGCCGAATCATGGTGGAGAAACCGCGAAAGCAAAGCGCATAAGTGGATGATAGCGAAACAGCTTCATCCTGGAAAATAAATTCCGCAGTCTCCTTAGGCAGCAGCGCCAATTTCCTTATTGGTAGCAACCTCGTGCAACAGCGCGCGCAGCGCTTTCGCCCGTTTACCGCCGAACGCCGCCTCGAATCGCGTCTGGGCTTCCCGCCAGTCCTTGGTCGCGGCGCGAAACCGCGCGGCGCCGGCTTTAGTCAAATGCACTTCCTTGCTGCGGCGGTCGATCCGGCCCAGCCCAATGGCGACCAATCCGTCGCGCTGCAATGGCAGAATGTTGCGGCCAAGGGTGGTGCGATCCATGACCAGCGCGGCGGCGAGCGCATTGACCGACATCGGTCCTCTGCGCTGCAGCCTTGCAAGAATGGAATACTGGGTGCCGCGCAGACCGCAGCCTGCGAGAAATTGATCATAGAATTGCGAGACATGGCGCGCGGCCTGACGCAGCGCCAGGCA
>CATPBC010000105.1 GCA_955652195.1 uncultured Xanthobacteraceae bacterium
GACGGCACCGCGCTTGGAGTGCAGATCCGTAAGCCCCTGTGCAAGTTTGCTCATCTTGCCCACACCGCCGGCAATGGTGACGCGCGGCAGCGGATGCGCCCGCACATATTTGAGCATGCCGCCGACGAAATCGCCCATGTCGATCAGGGCGATTTCCGGCAGCCCATACAGCTTCTGCACGGCGGCCTCGGAATTCCGGCCGGTCGAGCCGGCGACATGACTAAGGCCGGCGGCGCGCGCGACATCGATGCCGGAATAGATCGAATGGATCCAAGCCGAGCAGGAATACGGCACGACGATACCCGTCGTGCCGAGAATCGACAGGCCGCCGACAATGCCGAGCCGGGCATTGACGGTCTTCGCCGCGAGGGCCTCGCCGCCAGGAATGGAAATCTCGACCGCAGCGTTGGCAGCGCGCCCAGCGACTGCGGCGACCTCAGCGATGGCGCCGGCGATCATACGACGCGGCACCGGATTGATCGCCGGCTCGCCTGGCGGAACTGGAAGTCCCGGCCGCGTCACCGTGCCGACGCCTTCGCCGGCGCGGAGGATGACGCCGCTGCCGGGCGCGCCGAGCCGCACGGCCGCACAGATGAGTGCGCCGTGGGTCACGTCGGGATCGTCGCCGGCGTCCTTGATCACGCCGGCGGTCGCCGCGTTGTCATCCATGCGCGTCATGGCGAGGGCAAAGCTCGGCCGTTCGCCGCGCGGCAGCGTCACCTCGACCGGGTCGGGAAATTCGCCGGTCACCAGCGCAGCAAAAGCCGCCTTTGCCGCCGCTGCGGCGCAAGTGCCGGTGGTCCAGCCCCGGCGCAAGGCGCGCTGCTGTTTCGCCATACCCTTTCCTTTAGTCCTGTGATTGAAACCCGTCACTACGAGCGAGCATTGTTGAGACTGCTATGACCGCATGGGATTCCTTGGCCGCGCGCCGGACCGGAATTCCGGTTTTTGCGCCGGGACATGTCTGGCTGGCCGGCGCCGGGCCGGGCGACCCCGGCCTGCTCACGCTCGATGCACTAGCCGGCCTCGCCCAGGCGGATATCGTCATTCACGACGCGCTGGTCGATCAACGCGTGCTGGCGCTGGCCGGACCACAGGCGCGGCTCGAATTCGCCGGCAAACGCGGTGGCAAACCATCCGCCTTGCAGACCGATATCAGCGAGCGCCTGATCGCGCTGGCCCGTGCCGGCAATCGTGTGCTGCGGCTCAAGGGCGGCGATCCATTCGTATTCGGCCGTGGCGGCGAAGAGGCGATGACGCTGGCGCGCGGCGGTGTGCCGTTTCGGATCATTCCAGGCGTCACCGCCGGCCTTGCGGCGCTGGCCGCGGCCGGTATCCCGGCGACGCTGCGCGGCATCAATCGCGCCGTGGTATTTGCCGCCGGACACGGCGCGGAGGAAGATTTCGATTGGGCGCCGCTCGCGCGCACCGGGCAGCCCATCGTGCTGTACATGGTGATGCACAATCTCGAACGAATTACTGCGGCGATGCTTCAAGCCGGAATTGTCGGCAGCACGCCGGCCGCCGTGATCGTCGCAGCGACCACGCCGAAACAGCGTGTGCTCGTTTCCACGCTTGAACGGCTTGCCGGCGATGCCCGCGCGCAGAAGCTGGAGCCGCCGGCCATCGTGGTCATCGGCGAAATCGTGAAGCTTCGCGACGACCTCCTGGGCGCCGCGATCTCAGCAAAGGTATCGGAATGACCGCGCGCGGACTGATCATCGCCGCGCCGAATTCGGGCGCCGGCAAGACGACCATAACGCTTGCTGTTCTGGCGGCGCTCAAGCGCCGCGGCGTCAAAATTAGCGCGGCGAAGGCCGGTCCCGACTATATCGATCCGGCCTTTCATGCGGCCATGACCGGACGCGCGGCCGTCAATCTCGATTCTTGGGCCATGCCGGCTGCACTGCTCGATATGTTGGCGGCGCGCGCAGCCGGTAGTGCGGACATTTTCGTCATCGAAGGCGTCATGGGTCTGTTCGACGGCGCAGCCGGAACTGCCGGCCGGCGCGGTGCCACCGCCGATCTCGCCGCGCATTTCGATCTGCCGGTGGTGCTGGTGGTCGACGTGGCGCGGCAAGCGCAATCCGCCGCCGCCGTGGCGCGCGGCTTCGCGTCGCACGACCCCGCCGTGAAGATCGCAGGCGTT
Organism: uncultured Xanthobacteraceae bacterium; assembly: GCA_955652195.1. Taxonomy (GTDB): domain Bacteria; phylum Pseudomonadota; class Alphaproteobacteria; order Rhizobiales; family Xanthobacteraceae; genus BOG-931. The sequence goes on from CATPBC010000105.1 coordinate 2,150, forward strand.
ATTCTCAATCGCACAGCAAGTGAACGGCACCGCGCGCTTGTCGCCGATGCGATCAGTGCATGCGGGCTGCCCATTTTCGGTGCGCTGCCGCGCGACAAGGCGGTGGCTTTACCGGAACGGCATCTCGGCCTGGTGCAGGCCGCCGAGCATGCCGATCTGGCGGCGCTTAGCGATCGCCTTGCGCTGATGGCGGAACGCCATCTCGATCTGGATGCGATCGGCGCCGCCGCTGCGCCGCTCACGCTGCGCGCGCGCGTCAACAGCAGCGCCGGTGTTCTGCCGCCGCCCGGGCAACGCGTGGCGCTGGCGCAGGATGGCGCCTTCAGCTTTGTCTATCCTCATGTCGTGGAAGCCTGGCGCAGCGCCGGCGCGGAGGTCATCGTTTTTTCTCCGTTGGCCGATGAAGCGCCGCCGGAGCGCGCCGATAGCTGCTGGCTGCCGGGCGGTTACCCTGAATTGCATGCCGGGCCGCTCGCGGCAGCACGGCGTTTTTCTGAAGGCCTGCGCCGTTTCGCCGAAACGCGCCCGGTGCATGGCGAGTGCGGCGGCTACATGGTTTTAGGCCAAAGCATCGAGACCGCTGACGGGCGGCAGCATGCGATGACCGGCCTGCTCGGTCATTCGACCAGCTTTGCCAAACGCAAACTGCATCTCGGCTATCGCGCGGCGCGAGTTTTGTCCGACAGCGTGCTTGGCGCCAAAGGCGCGCTGGTGCGCGGCCACGAATTTCATTATGCGTCGCTCACTGCGCAGGGTGATGACGACGCTTTTGCCGAACTCAGCGATGCGCAAGACCGTGCAATCGGCAACAGCGGCGGCCGCCGCGGCCGCGTCAGCGGCACGTTCTTTCACGCCATTGCTGCTGAGGGTTAGCTGGCCGCTTTGGGGGTGACAGTGTCCGCAACCGGCTTGTCGGACACACCGGCTTCGCCGAA
>CATPBC010000106.1 GCA_955652195.1 uncultured Xanthobacteraceae bacterium
CGACACCATTCACCACGCTGATCGTCAATACCGGCAAGAATCTCGTCCTGCTCGATACCGGCACCGGCGGGCAGATCGCGCCGTCAGCCGGCGCGTTGCGCAACAATCTCGCCGCCGCCGGCATCGATCCGAAAGCGGTCGACCAGATCGTCATTTCGCATTTCCATCCGGATCACATCAACGGCATCAAGGACAAGGACAATGCGCTGATCTTTCCCAATGCGGAAATCATGGTCCCAGCGCCGGAATGGGCCTATTGGATTGATGACGCCAACCTCAACGCTGCGCCGGCCGATCTGAAAATCACCTTTCTCAACCAGCGGCGAATTTTTTCCGATATCGCCAAGCAGGTGACGCAATTTCAGCCTGGCAAGGAAGTAGCGCCCGGCGTTGTCACACTGCCAGCGCCGGGACACACGCCCGGCCATACCGTCTTTGCGATTCATTCCGGCGATCAGTCGCTATTGGTGTTAAGCGATACTGCGCAGCACCCCGCGGTGTTTGCGCGCCATCCCGACTGGCAAGCGGTGTTCGATATCGACGGCGCCACGGCGGTTGCGACGCGCAAAAAGCTGTTCGATCGCGCCGCCGCCGACCGTATGTTGGTCACCGGCTATCATTTCCCCTTCCCGGCTTGCGGGCATTTGATCAAGACCGCGAGCGGCTATGAGCATGTCCCGGTCGAGTGGCAGCCGACATTGTGATGTGCGGCGCAGCGCGGCATGAAATGATGCGCCGCTGACCCCAGGGGATCGTTACAAACTTGAATATGCGAGGATCGGGGATTGGCGGTGCAGCGTGTCAGCGCTGCACCGCGTGAGGCAACAATCCTGGGTTTTTCAAGTTTTTGTTCGCCCAGGACGACTAAGATCCGACTTGCGGGCCAGGCGGCGGTGCCGCTGGCGGCCGCAAGCCGGTGCGTACGATCCAGGCCTCGGTTCGCACCGCATCTGGTGCTAATTCTGGATCGCAGGCAATTGGTGGTTACGACCGCTTCGCGGCGACGCCGGCCTGATGCGTCTTGGCCGGCTTGGCATGCCGGGCATGATGCACGACATGATTCCTGCCGCGCGCCACATGCTTGCGCACGTGCGAGCGGTGCCGCGCCGTATGCTTCACCGTTTTGCCCGCCTTGTTCATGGTCGCGGCAGGCGCGGACGGCGCCTGAGTTTGGGCCGCAGGCGTTGAGCCGGTATTACCCAACGGCTGCGCGGCAATCGCCGAGCCGGCGATCAAGCTGGTCGCGAGCAGCGCGGCGGCAAATTTCGTCAACATTGTGGTCTCCTTTTTCTGCGGCGCCGGCCAAACCTTCGGCTTAGAACTGGCGCCGATCGTCGAGGAGACATTTACGCCTTGCCCACTGAACGCGGCCTGAAGTGCCACAGTGCTTAGCGTTCACCTACGTGAAATTCTCGTAATACGACGACGCATCAATTTTTCGTTTGGCTACGGCAGGCGCACGCCGTCCGCTGGAAGAAATGCTAGGATGGCGGTGTTAGCCCGTTTGGATCGGATTGCCTTGGGGGGCGTCGCGCCAAGGAATCGCGCCAGGGAATAAAGTCGTAGATTACAGACTCTTCATGCTAGGCAGACTGAACGAAACTTGGTCAAAGATCACGGAACTTGGTCAGAGACCGGACCTGCCAGCCAAAACCGGAGGTACCATGCGCAAAACGCCGTTGCTTGCAGCTCTCATTCTCGCCGCCGCCGTCTCAGGCGCTCCGCAGCTTGCCGCTGCAATGGGATCGAGCAATCCCACGCCGCCATCGGATAGCAGCAGCAAACCGTCCGGTAAGACCGACTCGAAAAAGAAGAAGAACGACAAGAGCAGCTCGGCCAAGGAGTTCTTGGACCGTTATCACGCCGCCTATGCGCTGATCTACGATAAGGAAGACTACCAAAGCGGCATCACCGCACTGCGCGCCATGGGCTACGACGACAACGCCGATGTGGCGACGCTGCTCGGCTATGCCAGCCGCAAGCTCGGCCGCTATGACGACGCTAAATATTGGTACGACAAGGCGCTGGCCGCCGATCCCAAACACGCCCTGACCTGGTCCTATTACGGCATGTGGCATGCCGAACAGGGCAACCTGCTCAAAGCCAAGGACGACCTTGAGCAGGTGCGTCTGATTTGCGGGACCGAGTGCCGTGAATATGGCGCGCTCAAAGAAGTGATCGACGGCACGCGCAGCTACTAAAGCGTGCTAAAGCGAAGCTCGATCGCGCCGCAAAACTTGCGTCTATCGGTTGTTGTGATCCGCTCGTCCCCGCCAAAGCGAGGACGCAGCGGATCACGTCTTTTCTGGATACCCGCCTACCCGGGATGAGCGGACAACTGTGCCGCGCCGGCTGACTCACGCCGTCACCTTCTTTCGGTTTCCGCCATGAGCCAGTCTTTATAATCCGGATCGACGCTCTCGATCGGCAGTACCAATATGGCTGGGGTCGTATAGGAGTGCAGCTGCCGCACCGCCTCCCGCACCGCTTCGGCCAGCACGGCGCGGGTCTTGACGATCATCACCACCTCCTCGCCGCGCTCGATCGCGCCTTCCCACCAATACAGCGAGACCATTCCGGGCAGGATATTCACGCAGGCGCAGAGCCGGCGCTGAACGAGTTCACGCCCGGCCTGCTCCGCCTCGACAATCGACGGATACGTCGTGTACACGAACACGACGCGTTCATTGTTCTTGTCCATATCGATCTCCTGCGCGGCTGGCCCGTTTGCTTGGCCGCTTATTTGAAACCGGTCCGCTATGCCGAAATCTCGTCTCCCGTCTCGTTACAAACACATCGCCTTCGTTGCCAGCGACATGCCCGCGGCGCAGCGGGCGCGGCGCCGCCTGGTCCAGCGTTACGGCGACGCGCGGCCGGAGACGGCGGACGTCGTAGTCGCGCTGGGCGGCGACGGGCTGATGCTCGCGACCCTGCAACGGTTCATGAATAGCGGCAAGCCGATCTACGGCATGCATCGCGGCACCGTCGGTTTTCTCATGAACGAGTATAGCGAACGCGACCTCCCCAAGCGGCTCGCCGCCGCTCAGGTCACGGTGATCCATCCGCTCTTGATGCGGGCGCGCGATGCCGCCGGCCGTGTTCACCGTCACCGCGCCATCAACGAGGTTTCGCTATTCCGTCAGACCTACCAGGCGGCACGGCTGCGCATATTGATCGATGGCAAAGAGCGTCTCGCCGAACTCGTCGCCGACGGCATCATGCTGGCGACGCCGGCTGGCTCGACGGCCTACAATCTTTCGGCGCAGGGACCGATCATTCCGGTCGGCGCGCCGCTCCTTGCGCTCACTCCGATCAGTCCATTCCGGCCGCGGCGCTGGCATGGCGCGTTGCTGCCGGATCGGGCGCGCGTCACGATCGAGGTGCTTGAGCCGGCCAAACGCCCGGTCGCCGCCGTCGCCGATCATGACGAGGTGCGCTCGGTACGCTCGGTCGAGATCCACATGGATCATGCGACCGCCATGCATATGCTGTTCGATCCCGGCCACAGCCTGGACGAACGTATTATCAGCGAGCAGTTCGGGGACTGAGCGAGATGACCCAAAACTGGGCTTCTTTATGCCGCGGCGGAGTAAGCGATCGCCGGAGGTTCGGCGGCAAGCTCGTCGCAGAACAGGCGCGCCTCATCGCGCGCGGCCTCGGTGGCGAAGCGTCGCAACAGCGTGACCAGCGACGCGACTTCGCCGACATCGGCGTCTTCATAGCGCGTGAGAATCCGCTCGATCATCCGCCGCTGCAGCCGCGCGGTACCTTCGGCGTCGCGGGCAAAGCCGCCGCGCATCGCCGCGATTGCTTCCTTGAAAGCAACATGCGTCGAAGGTGGCAGTTGTGCCTTCTCCAACAAAGCCGGCAAGCCGGCGCCGAAGCGATCCCGTACGAGTCCGCAAACACGCCGCACCGGCATCCCGCTCAATTCCGCCAAGCCTTCTTCGAACAAGGCAAGATTGCCGGATAAGAGCGCCCGTAACATGAGGCCGGTAGTCAGCTGACCGCTGCCGCAAAGATGGCGGATCAGCGGGCGAAGCTCTGTCTTGGGGCTTTCGGCGGCGATGGTTACGGTCGCCTTGTCGCAGGCTTCGCGCGTAATGCGGCGGGCGCGATCCGCCTCCAGCCAGGACCGGCCGACAACAAAGCCGGCGATCGTCTCCGACACCTTGGTCACCAGGTTTTGGCGTGTCGCGGCAGGAAGATCGTCGCGCGCGAGTAGCGCCTCGCGAATTGCCGCATCTTCGCCAAACCGCTCTACCATACGCTCAATCGCAGACGGCGCGATTTCGGCGGCATGATTTTCCGTCAGAATGAGGCAGGCCTCGGCAGCGCCAAGTTCGGCAATCGCGGCTGCGACCACCGACGGCAACACCGCCCTACTGGCGATCGCGACTTGAATCATCTCGCCGCCGGTCGCCACCGCGTCCAACAGATCGGCGTCGACCAAAAGCGGCGATAAGGCGTAGACCGGCGCCGCGATCTGCGGCTGATCGGCGGTGAGCGCCATGACGACCACCGGCGGCGCGACGGGACTTGCCGCCAACGCATCGGCGAGCGCGCGCCGCACCAGCGGCGATGGATCGTCGACCAGCTTGAGCATCAGGTCTTCGGCGACGGCGATCGCATCGGCTTCGAGATCGGAACAAAGATAGGCCCGCGCCAAGATGCCCGCGGCCTCGGCACGTTCGCTCGCCGGCGCACTATCAAGCCATCGCAGGAAATCGCGGACGATCATCATGGCCAGGCCGCACGGAATTGAAGCTTGATTCCGATGCTAGGCGGGGCGGCCTTAACAAATGGTTTACCATAAATCTTTGCCAGCTCCGGGAGCGGCGCGTGGCGGCGTAAACGTCCGCCAAGCGCTCGCGGCCAGCAGGTTTTTTGCACCATTTCGCTGCCCGTCCATTGCGGTTCGGAGATTAGAGATCGTTAACAAGTGTGGTAATTGTTGGCGGAATAATCGGGTCCGAGAACCGACCCCATCAACCGACACTGCAGGAGGCATCGATGGCGCAACAGACGACTATGCGGCACAAGCGCGGCGGCCTCTATTTCGAGGATTTCGTGCCCGGCGAGACCGTCGAGCACCGCTATACCCGGACCGTCACTCAGATGGACAACATGTTGTTCTCCAACATGACGCTCAATCCGCAGCCGCTTCATATCGACCGGCACTTTTGCGAGCAGGAGACGGAATGGGGCCAGCCCTTGATGAACTCGCTGTTTACGCTCGGGCTGATGATTGGCATCCAGGTCTCTGACATGACCGTCGGCACCACGATTGCGAATCTCGGCATGACCGACGTCAAATTCCCGCACCCACTGTTCGAGGGCGATACCGTGCATTGCACGACTGAGGTCATCGGCAAGCGCGAATCCAAATCGCGCCCCGGCGCCGGCATCGTCGAATTTCATCACCGCGCCTATAACCAAGACAATAAGCTCGTCGCCGAATGCCGCCGCCAGGCCTTCATGCGGATGCGGCCGAAATAATTGCGACCTGATGCGCTCGCTGCTTTTCGTTCCGGCCGATAGCGCCAGGAAGCTCGACAAGGCGATGTCGAGCGGCGCCGGCGCGCTGATCATTGATCTTGAGGATTCAATCGCGCTCGACGGCAAGGCGCGCGCGCGCGAGGCCGCCGCGGCGTTTGTCAAAGAGGCGATGGCGAATGCGGCACGACCCTACCTCATGGTGCGGGTCAACGGCTTGCAGACCGGGCTGATCGACGCCGACCTCGATGCGATTGCACCAGCAAAGCCGGACGCGATCATGCTGCCGAAAGCAGAAGGCGGTGCCGCGGTCATTCATGTCGACGCCAAGCTCGCGGTGCGCGAGGCGAAGAATGATTTACCGGACAGCCACATCAAGATTTTGCCGATCGCGACCGAGACCGCCGCCGCGCTGTTCGTCGCCGGTACATTTGCCGGCGCGAGCGCACGACTGATCGGGCTGACCTGGGGCGCCGAGGATTTATCAGCCGAGCTTGGCGCGCGCGCGAACCGTGACGGCGAAGGCCGGTTCCTCGATCCCTATCGCCTGGCGCGCGCGTTGTGCCTCGCCGGCGCCGCCGCTGCCGCGGTGCCGGCGATCGACACGGTCTTTGTTGATTTTAGAGACAGCGAAGGTTTTCGCCGCGAATGCGAGGAGGCTTGCCGCGACGGTTTCGTCGGCAAGATGGCAATCCATCCCGCGCAGGTGCCGATCATCAATGAGGTGTTC
>CATPBC010000107.1 GCA_955652195.1 uncultured Xanthobacteraceae bacterium
CCTCGGCAATGATCGCTGGCGGGCGACAATCAGACCGAACCGAGTTGGCCGTTATGAATTCACCATTGAAGCGTGGTGGGATAGATACAGCAGTTTTTGCCGCGATCTCGAAGTAAAGGCCAAAGCCGGCGCGGATGTCGGCATCGAGATATTGGAAGGCCGACAACTGCTGGAGCAAACCAAGGCACGGATACAAGGTGGCGACCGCAACATAATCGAATCCGCCCTGAGCTCGCTCGCTGACGCGAATATCGAGGCAAGCTTAGGAATCTTTTTGGCGCCTGATCTACGGCAGGTGATGCGCGAGGCGGAGGAGCACTTCTGGCTGTCCAGACACGAGCGGCGATTTCCGATTGAAGTCGAGCGTCCGCAGGCCACTTTCGCAGCTTGGTATGAGTTGTTTCCGCGCTCTGCAACTGAAGAAGCTAACCGCCACGGGACGTTCAGGGACGTCATCCGGCATTTGCCGCGCATAAAGGGTATGGGATTCGATGTCCTCTACCTGCCACCGATCCATCCCATCGGTCGCACCAATCGCAAGGGCAAAAACAACAGCCTGATAGTCGAGCCCGATGACGTGGGCAGCCCATACGCGATTGGCAGCGCCAAAGGCGGTCACGATGCAATCCATCCCGCGCTCGGCACACTTGATGACTTTCGGCTCCTGCGCGAAGCGTCTGCCGCTCACGGTATCGAGCTTGCGCTTGATTTCGCCATCCAGTGCTCGCCCGACCATCCGTGGCTGAGAGATCATCCCGAGTGGTTCAACTGGCGTCCAGACGGCACGGTGCGTTACGCGGAGAATCCGCCGAAGAAATACGAGGATATAGTCAACATCAATTTTTACGGCGGTAAGTCGTTTTCCGCTCTGTGGAATGCGTTACGCGACATTGTTCTTTACTGGTGCGGCGAAAACATACGAATGTTTCGCGTCGATAACCCTCACACCAAGCCGCTGCCGTTCTGGGAGTGGCTGATCGCGGAAGTCCGTGCAGAGTATCCGGATGTGATCTTTCTTTCAGAAGCCTTCACCCAGCCGAAAATGATGTATCGGCTGGCTAAGGCAGGCTTTTCCCAGTCGTACACATACTTTACTTGGCGCAACACCAAACAGGAACTGACCGACTACTTTACCGAACTGACCACCTCCGTGGTGAAGGATTATTTTCGGCCGCATCTATTCGTCAACACGCCGGACATCAATCCCTATTTCTTACAGACCTCGGGAAGACCGGGCTTTCTCATTCGCGCGGCGCTCGCGGCCACGCTTTCGGGTTTGTGGGGAATGTATTCGGGTTACGAACTGTGCGAGGCCGCTGCGCTACCAGGCCGCGAAGAATATTTGGATTCCGAAAAATATCAGATCCGGGTCCGACGCTACGACGCGCCGGGAAACATTGTGTCTGAAATCGCAAGACTAAACCGGATACGAAGAGCCCACCCGGCGCTCCAGAGCCATCTCTGCCTGCGCTTTTACCCTGCGCATGACGATCACGTCTTGCTGTATGGCAAGAGGCTGCCTGAACAGGCAGAAATGATCCTGATTGCCGTCAATCTTGATCCATTTCACGCTCGCGATGTCACGATCGAGGTGCCAGTGTGGGAGTGGAGCCTACCCGACAGCGCTTCCATGAAGGTCAGCGACTTGATGCGCGATACCACCTTCACGTGGCACGGCAAATTGCAGCGCTTGCGTCTCGATCCGGCGGAGCTTCCTTTCGCCATTTGGCGCATAACACCGGGTCTGGGAGGTTAAAGTGGACGCCCAGACGAAAGCGTCAGCAGCTGCAGTCGCAACCGACGAGCTCTGGTATAAGGATGCGATCATCTATCAGCTGCATGTCAAATCGTTCTTCGACAGCAACGATGACGGGATCGGCGATTTCCCCGGCTTGATTTCAAAGCTCGATTACATCGCCGATCTTGGCGTGAATACCATTTGGCTGCTGCCATTCTATCCCTCGCCGCTGTTGGACGACGGCTACGATATTAGCGAATATCGCAACGTTCATCGCGATTACGGCACGCTTGCCGACTTCCGTCACTTCGTTCAGCGGGCGCATGGGCGCGGAATTCGCGTCATTACCGAGCTTGTCGTCAATCACACTTCTGATCAGCATCCATGGTTTCAGCGAGCGCGCCGCGCCAAACTCGGCTCGCCCTGGAGCAATTATTATGTCTGGTCCGACCATAATCAAAAATACGCCGGAACGCGCATCATATTTGTCGATACCGAGCGCTCGAACTGGACTTGGGACGCGGAGGTCGGCGCATATTACTGGCACCGATTCTATTCTCACCAACCCGATCTCAATTTCGACAACCCGCAGGTGCTCAAGTCGGTATTGAGTGTGATGCGATTTTGGCTGCAGTCGGGCGTCGACGGCCTGCGACTCGACGCGGTGCCATATCTTATCGAGCGCGAGGGAACGACGAACGAAAATCTTCCAGAAACGCATGCGATTCTTAAGAAATTTCGCGCCGAGGTTGATCGCGCCTTTCCCGGGAGGATGTTGCTCGCCGAAGTTAATCAATGGCCGGAAGACACCAAAGATTACTTTGGTGATGGGGATGAGTGTCACATGGCATTCCACTTTCCCCTGATGCCGCGCATGTACATGGCGATAGCGCGCGAGGATCGTTTTCCGATCAGCGACATTATGCGACAGACGCCGTCGATACCGGAGACCTGTCAATGGGCAGTGTTCCTGCGCAATCACGATGAGCTCACGCTGGAAATGGTTACTGACAGCGAACGCGATTATTTGTGGCAGACCTACGCATCTGACCGTAGGGCCCGGCTAAATCTTGGGATCCGACGCCGGCTTGCACCGCTGTTGGAACGCGACCGCCGCCGTGTCGAATTGATGAACAGCTTATTGCTGTCCATGCCCGGCACGCCGGTGATCTATTACGGCGACGAAATTGGCATGGGTGACAATATCCATCTCGGCGACCGCAACGGTGTACGTACGCCAATGCAGTGGTCACCGGACCGCAACGGCGGGTTTTCGCGCGCCGATCCCGCCGCTTTGGTTTTGCCGCCGATTATGGACCCTGTCTACGGTTACGGTGCGGTGAACGTGGAAGCGCAAAGCCGGGATCCACACTCTGTTCTAAATTGGATGCGGCGAATGCTCGCGGTGCGGCGCCGACATCCCGCGTTCGGTCGGGGCACATCGACGCTGCTTTATCCCAAGAATAGAAAAATTCTTGCTTATCTCCGGGAGTATCAAGGCGACATGCTTTTGTGTGTGGCCAATCTCGCGCATAGTCCGCAGGCGGTGGAACTCGATCTGTCGCAATTCGCTGGCCGTGTGCCGGTTGAGCTAAATGCCGGGACGCCGTTTCCGCCGATCGGAGAACTCACTTATCTCCTTACCCTGCCGCCTTACGGCTTCTATTGGTTTGCGCTGGCCTCGGAGAGCGATTGGCCATCTTGGCACACGCAAGCACCCGAGCCGCTGCCGGAGTTTGTGACCGTGGTCATGCGGGAGAGCTTGGCGAAAGCGCTTACCGGTCCGGCGCAAGCTCAGATCGAAACCGAATCACTGCCGCAATATATCGGCAAGCGCCGCTGGTTCGGTCTGAAAGACCAAAGGATCAAGACAACACGCATCGCCAATTCGACCAATATCGGCGACAGCGACCGCGAGATTCTGTTAACCGAAATCGAAGTGAAGACCGATGGCGCCACCACTCGCTGGTTGCTTCCGTTGGCGATTCTTTGGGAGGACGACTCTTCTGCGGCCCTGCCCATTCGACTCGCGCTTGCTCGGGTGCGGCGAGGCAGGCGGCTCGGCTTGCTGACCGATGGCTTTGCCTTGCCGAATTTTGCTCATCGGGTCGCTGAAGCACTCCTCGATGGCCGGGAGCTTAAAAACTCCGAGGGTACGCTGCTTTTTCGTCCGACCGACACTGGTCGGAAACTTCTCCGCGCCGGCGCCGACGCTGATGCACAAGTGGACTGGCTTACGGCGGAGCAATCCAACAGCTCATTGACCATTGGCGACAGCGTAATGCTGAAGCTATTCCGCCGTATTTCTGCGGGCGAGCATCCTGAAACAGAGATGAGCCGCTATCTCACAGGAGCTGGGTTCGCCAATGCGCCAGAGCTCCTCGGCGACCTCGTCCAGGTCTCCGCGGATGGAAAGTCGCACACCCTGGCCGTCGCTCTCGGATTTGTCCGTAATCAGGGTGACGCATGGTCCTGGACCCTCGATCACCTTACGCGCGCCCTCGACAGCCTCGCTCCGAGCGGGTCGGAATTTGAGTTGAGCGACTGCGAAGCAATCGCCAGGACGATCGGCCGGCGCCTTGGCGAAATGCATATGGCACTGGCGCGCGAAGCATCGGACGAAGCCTTTGCGCCCAAGATCGCCGACCCGGACGATGCTGTGGCCTGGGCACGAAAGGCAGAACAGTGGCTCGAAAAGGCCTTTGCGGCCATTGAACAAACGCGCGACTGGGCGAGCGATCAAGATCGCGATCGCGCAAAGACGCTTCTGAACCAGCGCGCACAAATTTCCGCTGCCGTTAAGAGGCTCGCCAAGTCAGGTGCAGGAACTTTGATGATTCGTGTCCATGGTGACTTTCACCTCGGTCAGGTGCTTGTTGCGAGCGGCGATGCTTACATTATCGACTTCGAAGGCGAGCCAGCGGCGTCAATCGAGGAACGCCGCGCCAAGACTAGTCCGCTGCGCGACGTGGCAGGGCTCCTGCGCTCGATTGATTATGCCGGCGCTACATTGATCGAAGGCAAAGGGGTCAGCGCTGCGCCGATCGATGAGACGCAGCGTGACCGCCTCGTTGCCGAGTTCCGAACCCGGTCATCGCGCGCATTCCTGAAAGACTATTGGCTCGCGCGCGGCTCTGTCGGCGGCGCCGCCGAGCGCGTTTTGCTCGAACTGTTCCTGGTCGAAAAAGCCGCTTACGAGATCGCATACGAGGCGGCCAATCGGCCAACTTGGATTGGCGTTCCTCTGGCCGGGCTTCTGCGACTGACCCGGCGCCTTCTCGACAAGGAGGACGGAGGCCGCGATGGCTGACGTGCGGCTGCGGCATTCCTGGCAGCTCGATCTCGAGTCCGCCCGGGCGGTCGCGCGTGGGACCCACGACAATCTTTTCGCCGCGCTTGGTCCGCACGATACGCAGGACGGCCGCGTGATCCGCGCCTTTTTGCCCGGAGCCACAAGGGTCGAGGCTGTACGCCGCTCTGACGGCGACGTCTTGACGGTCCTCGAACCGCGCGGCGAGAACGGGCTATTTGAAAACCTGATACACGATCGTGCGCCCTATCGGCTGCGCGTCTTTTGGCCCGATACCGTGCAGGAGACCGAGGATCCCTATTCCTTCGGTTTGCTGCTAGGCGACGTCGACTTGCATCTTTTCAATGAGGGCCGGCATTTCGAGCTTGCGCACTGTCTCGGAGCGCAGGTCGTTACCATCGATGGCGTAACAGGAGTGCGCTTCGCCGTATGGGCCCCAAACGCCAAGCGCGTCGCCGTTGTTGGCGATTTCAATTCCTGGGACCGCCGCCGCCATGCAATGCGTGTGCGCCATGGCGCCGGCATTTGGGAATTGTTTGTGCCGCGGGTTGCTCCCGGGTCAAGGTACAAATTCGATATCGTTGGCCCTGGCGGCAACCAGGTCCCGTGGAAGGCCGATCCGGTCGCGCGTCAGGCAGAAATGCCGCCAAATACCGCGTCTGTTATCCCGCAACCGGATCATCATCGGTGGCATGACGACGTCTGGATGGCCGAGCGGGCCAAGCGCCAGGCGCCCAACGCGCCGATCACGATTTACGAGGTTCATCTCGGTTCATGGCTGAAACCTGATCAGCGTAATCGCTCGGGTTCGCTGTGGGACTTCGCCATCGAGCGGCTGGTGCCTTACCTTGTCGATATGGGATTCACCCATGTCGAGTTGCTGCCGATCACCGAGCATCCTTTCGGTGGCTCCTGGGGCTATCAGCCGCTCGGCATGTTCGCGCCTACTGCTCGGTTTGGACCGCCGGACGGATTGCTCCGCTTTGTCGACGCCTTGCATTCCGCGAATATCGGAATCATTCTGGACTGGGTGCCAGCGCATTTTCCGACCGATCCACACGGCTTGGCGCGGTTCGATGGTACTGCGCTTTACGAGCATCTCGATCCGCGCGAGGGTTTCCACCGTGACTGGAATACCTTGATCTACAACTTTGGCCGCCGAGAAGTACAAGGCTTCTTGATTGCCAACGCGCTCTACTGGCTCGAGCATTTTCATGTTGACGGTCTTCGTGTCGACGCGGTCGCGTCGATGCTCTATCGCGACTACAGCCGGCAAGCTGGCGAATGGATCCCGAATGTCCATGGCGGCCGCGAGAATCTCGAGGCACTCGGCTTTTTACGCCATCTCAACGCGGTGGTCGTCGAGCGCTGTCCGGGCGCAATCATGATCGCCGAAGAGTCTACGGCATGGCCCGGGGTGAGCAGGCCGACCTCGGGCGGTGGACTCGGGTTTTCCTACAAATGGAACATGGGATGGATGCACGATACCTTGAACTATATGACGGAGGATCCCATTCATCGCCAGTATCATCATAACGACATGACATTCGGCTTGCTCTACGCGTTTACTGAGAACTTTGTTCTGCCGCTCTCGCACGATGAAGTCGTCTACGGAAAAGGATCGTTGATCGGCAAGATGCCGGGCGATCGCTGGCAGCGGTTTGCCAACCTGCGTGCTTATTTCGGCTTCATGTGGGGGCATCCCGGCAAAAAACTGCTGTTCATGGGTGGCGAAATTGCGCAAGAACGCGAGTGGAACCACGACCGAGAGCTTGATTGGCCCTCGCTGCAAGATTCCGCGCATGCCGGCATTCAGCGCGTGGTCCGCGATCTCAACCGGCTCTACGTTTCCGAGCCGGCGCTGCATGAGCGCGATTGCGAGACGCCTGGCTTTCAATGGACGGTCGGCGACGATCGTGCGAATTCGGTGTTTTCATTTCTGCGCTATGGCGCGAATTGGTCCCCGATCCTCGTCGTTTGCAACATGACGCCCGTACCGCGGCACGGTTACCGCATCGGCGTGCCGCTGGGCGGCGCCTGGCGCGAAATATTCAATAGCGATTCAGCTTTTTATGGTGGGTCGAACGTCGGAAACGAAGGCCGGGTGGCGGCTCAAGAGTTCGCCGCGCACGGCCAACCATATTCTGTGGAAATCGTGTTGCCGCCGCTTGCGACGATTTATCTGCGCTACGACGGATAATCGATGTCGTCGAACTCGGTCCAACTTGATCGCGGGGCACCGTATCCGCTCGGCGCTACCTGGGACGGCCTGGGGATAAATTTTGCGGTATTTTCGGCTCATGCCGAGCGGATAGAGCTTTGCCTTTTTGATCCGAGCGGGCGCCGCGAGATCGGGCGTCTCGATTTGCCGGAATGTACCGATGAAGTCTGGCACGGCTATCTGCCCAATGCGCGAGCCGGCGTGATCTACGGCTATCGCGCCTCCGGTCCCTATCGCCCGCAGGACGGCCACCGATTCAATCCGCACAAGCTTTTGCTCGATCCATATGCCCGTCGTTTGATCGGAAAGTTGCGCTGGACGGATGCCCTGTTCGGCTATCGCATCGATTCCCCGAGAGCGGACCTCTCGTACGATCGGCGCGACAGTGCGCCGAGCATACCCAAGGCGATCGTGAGCGATGACGTCTTCGATTGGGGCGACGATCGCCCGCCAAACATCCCATGGTCACGTACGGTCATTTATGAGGCGCATGTTCGCGGTATGACGATGCGGCGGGAAGACATCCGCGCTAATGAACGAGGGACGTTCGCGGCGCTGGCCAATCCAAATGTGATAAAATATTTACAAACACTTGGCGTCACAGCGGTAGAGCTATTGCCGATCCACGCCTTCGTTCAAGACCGTCAACTCATCGAGCACGGCTTGAAGAATTATTGGGGATACAACTCAATCAGCTTTTTCAGCATCGAGCCGCGCTACCTTTCGGATGGCTCGCGTAACGAAATGCGCGTCGCAGTTCGCCGGCTGCACGCGGCTGGCATCGAAGTAATACTTGATGTCGTTTATAACCACACTGCCGAGGGGAGTGAGCTTGGCCCGACGCTCTCGTTCCGCGGCCTCGATAATGCCAGCTATTATCGCTTGGTGCAGGACAATCCGCGCCACTACATCAATGACACGGGAACGGGAAATACATTGAATCTATCTCATCCGCGTGTCCTGCAGATGGTGATGGATTCATTGCGCTACTGGGTAACTTCGTTCCATGTCGATGGCTTTCGCTTCGATCTTGGAGTCACGCTTGGACGGGAAGCCAACGGTTTCGACGCCGGGAGTGGTTTTTTTGATGCGCTGCGGCAGGATCCAATACTGACAAAAGTCAAATTAATCTCGGAGCCATGGGATCTCGGCCCCGGCGGCTATCAGCTCGGGCATCATCCGCCGGGATTTGCCGAATGGAACGACCGCTTTCGCGACAGTACGCGGCGTTTCTGGCGCGGCGACGCGGGCGAGCGTCCCGAGCTCGCTGCACGGCTTGCCGGATCAAGCGATCTGTTCGATCGTCATGCGCGCCGACCCTGGGCTTCGATCAACTATGTTGCGTCGCATGACGGCTTTACGCTTACAGATGTAGTGAGCTTCACGCAGCATCATAACGAGGCCAATGGCGAAGGTAACAAAGACGGCAGTGCTGAGAACTACGCGGCGAACTGGGGCGTTGAAGGTGCAACGACCGACGAGAAGATCAAGGAGCTTCGCGCTCGCGTTCGGCGAGCAATGCTCGCAACTGTAATGTTTGCGCACGGCACGCCGATGCTGCTTGCCGGGGACGAGTTCGGCAGAACACAGAGCGGAAACAACAACGCGTATTGCCAGGACAACGAGATATCCTGGTTGGACTGGGGCATGGCCGATTCTCCCGAGGGCCGTGAAATGATAAGTTTCGTCTCAAAACTTATAGCGGTTCGCCAAGAACATACGGCACTGCGTTCGCGTCATTTTTTGCACGGTCATCGCGAACCGGCACCGGGAATCTTCGATATCGCCTGGTTTAATGAGGATGGCGAGAACGTACCGGACGCGTCCTGGACTAATCCTGAACACCGGCTGCTTTGCCTGCGCCGGGCTACGCGAAATGGTGACCGAACGGTCTCGCTACTGACGCTGCTTCTAAATCCGACGGCCGAAGAACGGGTGTTCCAGCTGCCGCAGCCTGCTCTGCCGGGTCGCGTCCTGATCGATACGGCGCAGCCGAACACGGAAGCTGAACTGAAAGAACCGAAAGTCGAAGTCAAAGCGCACAGTGCGGTTCTGGTATACGCCAAACTGGAGCCTGCCACGCAATGAGCGCTTCGGAGTGGCGTCTGTCGTTTGGAGCAAATCTCATTGCACCCCGCAGAACAAAATTTCGAGTTTGGGCGCCGACGCAACGGACGCTTTCAGTCGTCATAGAAGGCCGGTTACATTTGCCGATGGCGCGGCGTGATGAGGGTTGGTTTGAGGTCGAGGCGGATTGCGGTGCTGGCACGCGGTACCGATACCTGTTGGAAGACGGCACCGCGGTCCCCGATCCGGCCGCGCGCGCCCAGTCGGAAGATGTCCACGGCCAAAGCGTCGTTATCGATCCGTGCTCGTATCGCTGGCGCAACCGAAATTGGCGCGGCCGGGCCTGGCACGAGGCGGTGTTTTATGAGCTTCACGTCGGCGTGCTTGGTGGCTTCGACGGCGTCGCACGCGAACTGTCCCGGCTTGCCGATCTTGGGGTTACCGCGATCGAGTTGATGCCGATCGCGGAATTCCCCGGCTCACGGAATTGGGGATATGACGGGGTTCTGCCTTTTTCGCCGGAATGCAGTTACGGCTCGCCTGACCAATTGAAGAGTCTGATTGACGCTGCTCACGATCG
>CATPBC010000108.1 GCA_955652195.1 uncultured Xanthobacteraceae bacterium
CTGGCATCCGGCCGTGTGCGTGCATCCCAATACCGGCAAGCCGGCGCTTTATCTCGGCCGCCGCCGCAATTCCTACATCGAGGGTTTGACGCCAGCCCAATCGGACGCGCTGCTCGATGAGCTCTGGACGTTCATGGATGCGCCGGAGTTCACTTACGAACACCACTGGCGCGTCGGTGATCTTGTGGTCTGGGACAATCGCTCGACCATGCATCGCCGCGACCCGTTCGATACCAGCGCGCGCCGGGTGATGCATCGCACGCAGATCAAGGGAAAAATTCAGCCGAGGGCCTACGTCGCTGCAGCGTGACGCGTTATATGGTGCGGAGGAGAGCGATCATGAATCTCAATGCGCTCGGCTATGTCGGTATCCGCACGCGAAACCTGGAAGACTGGGTGTCCTACGGCACGCGGTTCCTTGGCATGCAGCTCGTCGATCACAGCCGCGGCACGCTGGCGCTGCGCATGGACGACCGCAAGCAGCGCATCATCGTCCATACCGACGAGGACGACGGCCCGTCGTTCTACGGCTGGGAAGTGGCCGATACGGCGGCGCTCGACGCGCTCGCCGCGCATCTGGAAAAATCCGGCGTCAAGGTGGCGCGCGGCTCACGCGCGCTTGCCGACGAACGTCGCGTCAAGGACCTGATCGTCTTTGCTGATCCGATCGGCAATCGTCTCGAAGCGTTTTACGGCGCCGAAGTCGCGAGCGATCCGTTCAAGCCGGGCCGGTCGATTTCCGGCTTCCGCACCGGACCGCTCGGCATGGGCCATGCTGTGCTGACCGCCGAGCGGCTCGATGACGTGCTGCCGTTCTATACCGAGATCCTCAATTTTGAGCCGACCGATTTCATCCTCAAACCGTTCAAGGCCTATTTCTTCCACATCAATGCGCGCCACCACAGCCTGGCTTTCATCGACACCGGCAAGAACGGCATCCATCACATGATGGTCGAGCTTTGCTATCTCGACGATGTCGGGCAGGCTTACGATCTGGCGCTGCAAAAGCCGGACATGATCGGCACCACGCTCGGCCGCCACGTCAACGATCACGTCACCTCGTTCTATTCCTATTCGCCATCGCAATTCCTGGTCGAATATGGCTGGGGCGGCCGCACCATCGATACCGCGAATTGGACGCCGCATGAGCGTACCGAAGGCCCGAGCTTATGGGGCCACGATCGCATGTGGCTCACGCCGGAAGGCCGCGACGAGGCGCGCAACTTACGTATCCGCACCGCGCAAGCCGCCGGCCGCGAGCCGGTCAATGTCATGGACGGCAATTACCTGCGCGCGGCCGACGTCTGTCCGTGGTGGAATGCGAACGTTACCGCGCGGAAGACGGGGTAGGAATTTTACCGGAACGAACGGAACACGCGCTAATTCGCCGCCGCGCGGCGGATCGCGCTCCAGGTCCCGGAGCAAAGATTACCGGCGGCGCTCCAGCGGCCCGCTCCGCTCGCACCGCGCAGCCGGCCATAGCCGACCGCATATTGGCCGCCGCTGGCGACGGTGACGGCGGTGGCGCCGCTCGCCGCCACGGCGCCGGCAATCTGATAGCTGAAATCATTAACGGCCTGCATCACGCGGCCGCCGACGATCCGCGCCGGATAACGATAAGTCGCGCAGGGCCCGTAGCTCGTATAGATGGACACGCTCCACAATCCATCATAGGCGCGCGAGTGCGCCGCACGCTTATGCGCCGCTTGCGACGGCGCTGCGGGCAATGCCGCAACCAATGCCCCGATTGCGATTGCAGTCACGAGGCCAAACTTGCTTACAAGCTTGCTCATCTGTTCGCTCCAGGCTGTGGAACGCTCGTCACGCTTGCTGGCGGACCCGGAAAGGGCGGCGGTTCGTCGGCGAACGGGTTCGCGCTGTTGCCTTGATCATAGCCGACTTTGAATAACGCTTTCATGTAGTCCGGATCGAAGGCGCCGCGGCTTGGCGCCTTGAAGCCTGCCGGAATGCTGGCGACATTAAAGCCAATGCCGCTGTGCTTGGCGGCGACATAGGCGCGGTCAAGCAAAATCCGCAGATCGGCTTTGATCGCCGTCGATACCGACTGGGCAAGAATCGCCGGCGTGGTGCGGTCGACCAATTGGAAGTCCAGCTGCAAGCCGCTGTTCACGACGATGTAAAGCGCGTCCGCCGGAATTTGGTAGCCGCTGGTGCTTGCCATCAGCGCCGGCGGCGCCACGAAGAATTGTCCGCCGACGCCGCCGTCGACATGCATCTCGGCAAAGCGTTTGCCGTTGCCCTCGACATCGATGAGCACCGGCGGGAAAGCGCCCGGGACGCTGCCGGAGGCGAGTAGCACGCTGTGGAACAGCTTGAGCGCCGCGTCGCCGCCATGCAGCGCAATCGCGCCCATGTTCCAGACCACCGAACGCCCGGCGTCGAGATCGGTGGTGACGATGAAGAGGCGTCGCCCGCTTTGATGCGCGGCGGCGATATCGGCAAGAAGCGCCGGCGTGATTTGCTTGGCGATCAGCTCCCGCAATGGCCAAGTGTCTAGGAAACTCTCGCCGGTGCCGCCGACCTCGAAAATATCGGCGGCCGAAGTTTGGGTGTAGACAGCTTGCAGCGCTGCGTCATAGCGCGCGCCGGCGAAGATGAATGGCGCCATCAATGCGCCGGTGGAGACCCCGGTGACGACCGCATAATCCGGGCGCTTGCCGGCCGCGCTCAAGCCCGCGAGCAGGCCAGCGCCGAAGGCGCCGTCCGCGCCGCCGGTCGAGAGTATCAGCCAAGGCCCGCGCTGTGGCGGCAGCGCCCTGCTGAAGTCGGTCTCGGAATCCGCCCAAAAGCGCGCGTCAGGTATGCCGGGAATTCCGGCAACCGCATCGTCGGCTCCAGTAAATGGCGTGCGCGGCGGAAATTTCTGCGGCTGGCCGGCTGCGGCAGGCGCAGACTGGGGCGACGGCGGCGTTTTTTTAACATGCGCGCGGGATTGTTGCCGGTTACCAGATTCCTGCGCCGAAACGCCGGCCTCGTACATGCCGGACGCCGCCACTAAAATCATGGTTGCGGTATAGGCCCAGATCGTGCGGCGGAGACAGCGTTTCATTGGCCACCACAGTATTGTGTCAATTTCCCTTCATTTCTCCATCACCCCGGGCCTGCATCAGCTGGGGGCAACGCTACCTCGCTCGCATCTGAGCGTGACCGCTCTAAGGCAGCGCTCATGTCCATTCATGTCCACTCATGCCCGCCGTTCGGCGACAAAGTGCGCACCTTCGATCAGCATCGCCGCCGCAGCACCGAACGGAGCCAGCGCCGCTTCCGACTCGGTCACGAGCTGCTCGAGCCGCCGCTTGGCGCCCGGTATGCCGAGCACGCTGACGAAGGTGGCTTTGCCGGCGGCGAGGTCCTTGCCGGTCGATTTGCCCACCAATGCCGGATCGCCTTCGATGTCGAGGAGATCGTCGGCGATCTGAAACGCTTCGCCGACCGCCGCGCCATAACGTGTGAGCGCCTCGCGTTGTTGCGCGCTGGCGCCGCCGAGAATGCCGCCGGCCTGGCAGGCGAAGCGCAACAGCGCGCCGGTCTTCATCGCCTGCAGCATCCGCACTTCGCGCTCGCCGTGACTGACTGTGCCGAAGCGGCCTTCGGCTGCGAGATCGAGCATCTGGCCGCCGGCCATGCCGCCGAGACCGGCGGCGCGCGCCAGCGCATTGACCAGTTCAATGCGCACGGTCGGCTGCGGATGGGTTTCTTCGCGCGATAAAATGTCGAAGGCGAAAGTCAAAAGCCCATCGCCGGCGAGGATCGCGGTGGCCTCATCGAATTTGCGGTGTGCCGTGGGTTGTCCGCGCCGCAATTCGTCATTGTCCATCGCCGGCAAATCGTCGTGGACCAGCGAATAACAATGTACGCATTCCAAGGCGGCGCCGGCCATCAATGCGTTCGGCCGCGGCACCTGGAAAAGCC
>CATPBC010000109.1 GCA_955652195.1 uncultured Xanthobacteraceae bacterium
ACATCGTTCTAGCGGGGGGAAACTGTGCTCAATGGAATGACCGGTGTGGTCGAGGAGCTGGCGCTTGCCAACCGCATCCTCGCGCATGAAGGCGTCCTCGATGCTTTCGGCCATGTCAGTATGCGTCATCCGACCCTCGCTGATCGCTATTTACTGTCGCGGTCGCGATCGCCGCTCTTGATCGAACCCGATGATATTTTGGAGTTCACGCTGGACTCCGAGCCGGTGCGGCCGGCCAAAGCGCTGCTTTATGCCGAGCGCGTCATTCACGGCTGCATCTATCAGGCGCGCAAAGACGTGATGGCTGTGTGCCACCATCATGCTCCGGCGGTGATGCCGTTCTGCATCGCCGGCAAGCCGATCGTGCCGGTATTTCACTTGGGCGCGGCTATGGGCGGGGAGGCGCCATTCTGGGACCAACATGACGAGTTCGGCGATACCAATCTTCTGGTGGTCAAGCCGGAGGAGGGACGCTCGCTGGCCCGTGCGCTCGGTCAAAATTCGGCGGTGCTGATGAATCGCCACGGTGCGACGGTCGTCGGCGCGAGCCTGAAGGAGCTTGTGGCGCGCGCCATCTTCATGTGCCAGAACGCCGATTATCAGCTGCGCGCGCTTACCCTTGGTACGCCTGAGCCGTTACATCGCGGCGAGGTCAAGCTCGCCGGCACGCTAAGCGCGATGCCGAATGTCGTGACCAGGACTTGGGAATATTGGAGCATGCGATTGGAAGCGAGCGGCGCGTTGCCGCCGCGCAGTGTCGCCGCCAAACCGACGCGGCGCGCGATGTCGAGATCGGCGCGCGCCACGGCGCGGGAGCGTCGCAAAGGCCGGCGGCGTTAGAGCGGGACGCCGGCCTTAATGACGGTCGCGCGCCGCGGTACTGATCGCGCCGAGCATCGTGACGCGATCCTTGTCGAGAACATTGCGGACCGTTGGCTGCTGACCGATCTGGGCCATCTCGCGTTGACGCTTGACGGTGGCATTCGTCATCAGCGGCTCGATGCCAAGCTCCCGCAGCGTTTCGGCCACTTCCTCCATTTCGGCGGCACGCCGCTCGCCATGGACGGCCATGCGTTCCAAATTGTAAGGGACGATCTTTGCCCAATCGAGGCCGGGATAATTATTCCGCATCGATACAGCGACTTCGTCGATCACGCCGGCGCGCGCAGCGGCGAGGAAACATTCCAGCGTTAGCGCTTCGATGCCCTTGATCATCACGCTGCGGACCATTTTGATTGCTGCTGCCGCGCCGACCTCGGTGCTGGCGATGCTGGCGCGCATGCCGAGTGCAACAAGCTTCGGCGCAACGGCGCGGCTATCGGGCCCGGCCAGCAGCATCGGCGTTTGGTGCCGCGCCGGATGGATCGGCGCCACTACGGCAACGTCGATATAGCGGGCGGCAGAGCCGAGCATTTTCGCAGTGGCCTGCTTGCGGCCCGGCGATACCGAATTGATGTCGAGAAAGATCGGCCTGCCGCGCAGATGCGCCTGGACCGATTGCGCCGCCGCGTGGCTCGACGCCGCGGTGACGGCGGAAACAATGGTCTCGGCTCCCGCCACCGCGTCGGCGGCGGAGGTCGCACAACGCACCCCGCTGGCATCGGCAGCCCGCCGCAAATTATTGCCAGCGGCGTGCGGGAAAAGGATGTCCCATGCGGTCATCTGCGCCGCGTCGGCATCATGCAGCCCGGCGGCGATCGCTTGTCCAGCTTCGCCAAAACCGATGAAAGCAATTCTGGGTTTGCCGTTTGCCATGGTGTCAGTCATTGGCATTGCTCGTTGCGTTCTTTGGCGCGGCGTGTTGCGCGCGGCCTATTGCGGTCATCTTGGCCATAGATGATGGCAGCTTTGCTATATAGTGTGCAATCGAGCCAATCCGGCTCTGCTTTACCGCAGAGCGATCTTTCCGCATAAGCGAACCTCGATGAGTGAATCATGAAAGCTCCGTCTTGTCGCGATCGGCTAGAACAGGCGCTGGCGCGCATCGCCGATCCGAACGGGGAGGGCGCACGCGCTTGTCTCACCGTGTACGCCGACGCCGCGCGAGCCGGAGCTGATGCGGCGGACGCTCGGACCGTGCGCGGCGGATCGCTCGGACCGCTCGACGGCACCATCGTGAGCATCAAGGATCTGTTCGATGTTGCCGGTGAGCCAACCCGGGCCGGCTCGAAGATCCTCGCTGAGGAGGCGGTGCCGGCCGTAGCCGATGCGACGGTGGTGCGCCGGCTGCGGCAGGCCGGCGCGGTCATCGTCGCCAAAACCAATATGAGCGAATTCGCCTTTTCGGGAATAGGCGCCAATCCGCATTTCGGCACGCCGGGTAATCCGCACGACCGCCGCCGCGTGCCAGGCGGCTCCTCGGCCGGCGCGCCGGTCGCGCTTGCCGACGGCATGTGCGAACTCTCGATCGGCACCGATACCGGCGGCTCGGTGCGAATTCCGGCCGCCCTGTGCGGCCTGGTCGGGTTCAAGCCGAGCCGGCAGCGGGTGCCGATCGACGGCGCCTTTCCGCTGAGCAAGACACTCGATTCAATCGGACCGATCGCGCGCAGCGTTGCCGATTGCGCCAAAGCGGACGCAATCATGGCCGGGGAAGAGTTCACGGCCCCGGAGCCGATCGCGCTTGCCGGCTTGCGCTTTGGCGTGGCCGAAGGTCTCCTGCTCGACCGGCTCGATGACATAGTCGCTCCCGCATTCAAGGCTGCGCTTGGATATCTCGAAGGCGCCGGCTGCCGCCTCAGCCATGAACAGCTATCGCTGCTCGACGATTGGGTGGCGCTCAATGAAAGGGGCGGCGTGCTGCCGCCCGAGGCCTGCGCGGTGCATCGCGATCGGCTCCGCCGGCGGGCAGCCGATATCGACCCCAATGTTCGCGTCCGCATCGAGCGCGGCTGCGCCGTCAGCCAAGCGGATTACGCCGACATGGTGCGCGAGCGCGCACGTCTGGTGGCGGCCATGGATGCACGGCTTGCCGCGCTGGACGTACTCGTGATGCCGACGACGGCAATAGTGGCGCCGACCATTGCCGAGGTCGCCGACACCAAGGTCTTTGCCGCCCGCAATGCGGCGCTGCTGCGAAACACCAGCATGGTCAATTTCTTCGATCTATGCGCAATCTCGTTGCCGCTGCAGGCCACCCTGCCGGTCGGCTTCATGCTGGTCGTGCGCAACGGGCAAGATCGCCAGCTTTTGCGGATTGCCGCTGCGGTGATGCAATTATTTGTTGCGTGATCGAAGCATTGAGCGATCAAGGCATTGAACGATCAAGACTTGCCGCCAGCGCGGCCATTTTCTAGCATTTTGCCAAATATAACTGGAGGACATCGCCATGCCACGCCGCATCAATATAACCCGCCGCCGTCTGCTTGCCGGCGCTGCCGCAACCGGCCTGGCCGCACCGAGCATCGTGCGCGCTCAGGGTACCGGCGCTCGTGCGCCCTTAAAGGTGGGTGTCCTGCTGCCTCGGTCCGGGTTCGAAGCCAGCATCGGGCAGGACTGTCAGCGCGGCGTCGATATCGCGCCCGCCATCCTCAGGTCGTTGGGCCTGCCGGAGCTCACGGTGATGAATGCCGATACCGAATCCAATGTCGACGTCGCGCGCCAGCGCGCCGAGAAGCTCATCAATGATGGTGCGCAGCTTCTGATCGGCGCGTTCGATTCCGGTCAGACCACCGCGATTGCGCAAGTCGCCGAGCAAAAGGGCATCCCTCTCGTTATTAATATTGCGGCAGCGCCCGACATTACCGAGCAGGGTTACAAGTTCGTATTTCGCAATTTTCCTACCGCACCGATGATCCTTGGCGACGCCTTCGAAAACCAAATGGAGCTTTTCCGGATCATCGGCAGTGCGCCCAAGAGCGTAGTTTTCATGCATGTCAACGACACGTTCGGCACCGCAATGGCGAAAGGCATCAATGCCGTGATGCCCAAGTTCAATGTGCCCTACAAGATCGTTGACGAGATCGCCTATGATCCGACCGCGCGCGACCTTTCGGTCGAGGTCGCCAAAGCCAAGGGTAGCAATGCCGATGCACTGCTCCTCGTCAGCCGCCTTAACGATGCGATGCTGATCACGCGAGAATTGGTCAAGCAGCGCTGGACGCCGCAGGCGATCTTGAGCATGGGACCGGGCTGGTACGAGGACCAATATTTGAAAACGCTCGGCAAGCTGTCCGATGGGCCGATCAGCTTCGTGCCATTCGAAGACCCCAACAAGAAACTGGCAAAGTCACTCCAAGCCGCACTGGCAAAGGCCTATCCTGGCCTCAACCTGAGCACCAACCACGTCTACACGTTTGAAGCGCTCTTGATTGCCGCCGATGCCTACAAACGCGCTGGTACCAGCGATCCGAAAGGGCTGGCTGACGCAATTCGCACCACCAACATCACCGACAACGTCAGCATCGGTCCGGGCATCCAGTTCAATGCCAAGGGTCAAAACGACAAGCTGAAGAACGGCGCAATCCAGAATCGCGGTGGCAAGCTCGCGACTTTGGCGCCCAAGGCCGCGGCGAATGCCAAACCGGAATGGCCGATGGGCTCCTACGCGAACCGGACCTGAGGCGGTCGGTGCCGATCGATGTCTATCTAAACGTCGCCGTTGCCGGAATATTGACGGGGCTCGTCTATGGTCTGATGGCCCTTGGCCTCTCCGTTATTTTCGGCGTCGTGCGCGTGGTCAATTTCGCTCATGGCGAAATGATGTCGATCGCGATGTATCTCACGGTACTGCTGTTCTCGGGCTTGCACCTCGATCCGCTGGTGATGCTTGTGCCGATCGCAGCGGTCCTGTTCGTGTTCGGTTATGCGCTGCAAGCTGGACTGATCAATCCATTCATCAGTCGTCCCGAACACAGTCAATTTCTGCTGCTGGTGGCGCTCGCTCTGATCATCGTCAACGCGCTTTTGATCTTATTCGGTCCGGATGCCCGCACCGTGCAGACTTCCTATGCGTTCGACAGCTTCCAATGGGGCGCGCTGATTGTCGATGCCACCAAGCTCTACGCCGGCGCCGCGGCGATCATAGCTGCAGCGCTGCTATTCGCGTTTTTCCGTTTCGCGCCGGTTGGCAAGGCGATACGTGCCTGCGCCGATAATTACACCGGTGCGCTCGTGGTCGGACTCGACGTCAAGCGGCTCTACGCGCTGACATTCGGGATTGGCGCCGCCTGCGTCGGTGCCGCCGGCGTAATGATGACTTTAATTGTCGACGTCACGCCGATGATCGGACCGGCCTATACGTTGTTGGCCTTTGTCATTGTCATCACTGGCGGGCTCGGTTCGATGGCCGGGGCGCTGCTCGGCGGCCTGTTGATCGGGGTGACCGAGGCGCTTGCCGGTTTGCTATTCACGCCTTCAGCCAAGAGCATGTTCGCCTTTGCCATTCTCGTGCTGGTGCTGTTGTTTCGGCCGCAAGGCATTCTCGGCAAAAGATCGATCTGATGGCCGCCAAGACGTCCGCCAGTTTTGTCGATCCATTTATCCGGATCGCGGTATCGCTTTTTGAGGACGTATCGCGCCAAACAATCGCATTGCTCGGTATTTTGCTTGCCAGTCTTCTGATCGTGCCTTGGCTCGTCAACGATTACCTGCTCACGGTTTTGATCGTCGTTCTCTACTTCGCTTTCACGGGGCAGGCCTGGAACATAATGATGGGATTTGCCGGGCAGCTTTCGCTCGGTCATGCGATCTATGTCGGCCTCGGCGCTTATATCGCGGCCGTACTGTTCGCGCGCTTCGGCATCGCTCCTTGGATCGGATTTCTCGCCGTCATACCCGTCGCAGCGGCTTGTGGCGCGACGATCGGTTTTCTGGCATTTCGGTTTCGCGTTGCCGGGGTGTATTTCGCGATTCTGACCATTGCTTTCGCCGAGTTCGCGCGGATCGGGTTCGATCACCTCGATTACGTAAATGCCTCGGCGGGATTGTTCTTACCCGTCGCGCAATATGCCCGCAACGATCTCTGGCATCTGCGCGGCAACCCGACGATGTTTTATTATGTGATCCTCGCCGCCGCGGCGTTCGCCTTTGTCGTGTGCCGCGCTCTCTTGAAGAGCCGCATCGGCTATTTCTGGCTCGCCATCCGTGAGGACGAACAGGCGGCGCGCGCGGCCGGCATCGACACGTTCCGCTACAAGATGGCGGCGGTCATGATCTCGGCCGTGATCACGTCCTTTGCCGGCGTGTTCTATGCGTTCTTTTACAACAACCTGTTCCCCGAGCAGGTGTTTAATATTTCGCGCTCGATAGAGATTATCCTGGGCCCGATCATCGGTGGGATTGGCACGCTGTTCGGTCCGATCCTCGGCGCGTTCGTGCTTACCGGGCTGGCCGAGTTGCTCAATGCGGCGATGGCTGCCATCGGTTTCGATCTGCCGGGAGCCAAGCAAGTCTTTTACGGCATCTGCCTGCTGCTGGTGGTCGTCGCTCTGCCGGAAGGGGTGTGGCCTTGGCTGGCTCGGCGGATCGGTGTGTCGGAGAGTCGGCAGTGACCGCGCTGCTTTCGCTTAAACGCGTCAGCAAACGCTTTCGCGGCCTCCTCGCCGTAGATGGCGTCAGCTTCGCTGTATCGGCTGGCGACTTGTTCGCCATTATCGGCCCGAACGGGGCTGGCAAGACCACTCTCTTCAACATGATCGCCGGCGCCATTGTGCCCGATCAAGGTTCGATCAATTTTGCCGGCAAACCGATCGGCGGCTTGCCTGCGGATGCGGTATGCCGGCGTGGCATCGCCCGCACCTTCCAGATCGTGCGCCCGTTTCCCGCCCTGACCGTGGAGGACAACGTCATCATCGGGGCGCTGCTGCACATTCGCGATGTTGGCAAGGCCCGCACGCGTGCGGGCGAGATACTGCGCTCCCTCGATCTCTTCGAACAACGAAACCGGATCGCCGCTACGCTGACACTGCCGGATCGAAAACGCCTCGAAGTCGCGCGTGCACTTGCAACCGAACCGCGCCTGTTGTTGCTCGACGAGGTCATGGCCGGTCTGCGCCCGACGGAGAGTGATCGCATGGTCGCAATCTTGCGAAGCCTCAACCGCGACAACGGGTTGACCATCGTTCTGATCGAACACGTCATGCGCGCCGTCATGGCGCTCGCCTCGAATGTTCTAGTGCTCGATCACGGCATCGCTATCGCGCAAGGCAAGCCCGAAGCGATCGTGCGCGATTCCGCCGTCGTGCAGTCCTATCTCGGTGCGGAGCCGGTGTGATGCTGCGCGTTGAACAGCTTGATGTTTTCTATGGCGATGTGCAGGCGCTTGATGGCGTATCGCTCGATATCGAGGAAGGCGCCATAGTCGCGATTATCGGCGCCAACGGCGCCGGCAAAACGACGCTCATCCGCGCGCTCGCAGGCATGAATCGCTCGGCAACGGGCCGGGTTATGTTTCGCGGGCAAAATATCTTGGGCTGGCCGAGCCATCGGATTTGCAATATCGGAATCGGTCAGGTCGCGGAAGGCCGGCAGATATTTCCGACGCTTTCGGTAGAGGAAAATCTCGAGATC
This sequence comes from uncultured Xanthobacteraceae bacterium, assembly GCA_955652195.1. Classification (GTDB taxonomy): domain Bacteria; phylum Pseudomonadota; class Alphaproteobacteria; order Rhizobiales; family Xanthobacteraceae; genus BOG-931. Next base: position 7,510 of record CATPBC010000109.1, read on the forward strand.
GGCTCGATGCTGCCGCGCGCTCGCGCCAGCCGGGCGATAAATCGCGAGCGCGTGCTGGCGCTGTTTCCGGTGCTTGCCGAGCGCGCGCGCCAGCCAGCGGGCACATTGTCGGGCGGCGAGCAGCAAATGCTGGCGATCGCCCGCTGCCTAATGGGTGCGCCGCAACTCATCATGTTCGACGAACCCTCGCTCGGGCTGGCGCCGACGATCGTCCACAAAGTGCTCGACACGATCCGCGAGCTCAACGGCGACGGTGTCACCTGCCTGTTGGTCGAACAAAACGTGGCGATGTCGTTGAAGCTTGCAAGCCGCGCTTACGTTCTGGAAAATGGCCGCGT
>CATPBC010000110.1 GCA_955652195.1 uncultured Xanthobacteraceae bacterium
ATTTCTCGACCGCGAGCTGAAAGACCGGCCTTACATCGCCGGCGCGGATTACACCGTGGCCGACATCACGGCCTTGGTCGCCGTCGACTTCATGCGGGTATCGAAGCTTGCCGTGCCGGATACACTCGGCAATCTGCAGCGCTGGCATAAAGCGGTTTCGGGTCGCCCGAGCGCCGCGGCGTAGTGCTTAGCGAAGTAGCGTTTAGCGAAGCGCCGCTCGCGGAGCGATATCGGCGATCCCGTAGCCATCGCTCGACGTCGCGACGCCGGGCCGGGTGGTGAGAAACACAATCCCAATCAGGCCAATCGCGACATAGAGTGCCGCGCAGGTCCAGATGCTACGAATATAATTGCGCATCGCGCCGCCCTTGATCTGCCATCGCTCGGCCTAACGCCGAATCCCGGCGGCAAGTTCCGCAAGATTGTCATGCGGCGCCGAAAAAATGATTCGGCGTCTTCGTGCATCTATATGGACCGGCAAAACGACTTCCGCAGTGACGAAAGTCACAACGCGCGGCGAGCGGATTGGTTATCCCCGCCGGGATTAGCCTTCGCGTTCGCGCGCCTTGGCCGCGCGCAACAGGTGCCGATAGGTGCCGTCAAATTCGGTATCGGTGCGTGACGTCCAGGTGGTATCGGCCGCGAGCGTGGGGCGGCTGCCGTGGATGCGGCGGCCACGGATTTCCCGCTCCGCGGCTTCTTCATCACCCATCGCCACCAGCGTGAAGTCAGCCGTCACTGGCAAAATCAAAATCTGCAGCATCGGTTCGCCGGGCCGAAAGATGTGGGTGCGCCCCTCGACCGGTGTTTTAAAAACGACGAACGAGATCATCGGCCACCATTCGGTGCGCAACAGCGCCGGAACGGCGATCGGAACGGTGTCGGTAGGATCGGTATAGAATCGCGGATGAGGTTCGGTGCGGACGGCCCAGTCTTTTCCGACTTTCAGATCAAGCAGCAGCTGATAGGTATAGTAATCCTGACCGAAGCTGCGGAACGGCGGCCACATCAGATCGCCGCTGTTTTCGGGATGCGGTCCGAAGTCTCCGTCAAGGACGAGTTTGCCGTCTTTCCTGCTGACCCGAAGTTCGTTGTCATGCGGGTAGAAGACTTCGATGCCGTATTGCGCGCCTTCGGTGAAGGGCACGCAATGCCAAGCGTATTCCTGCGAGCCGTCGGTACGAGGTTCGGGCTGTCCCGCCCAGCCCGGCATTTCGAGCTTGGTCCGCCGTGGTGCGAGCCTGGGATTCACCAGGCGGAATTTGACCTCTTGCATCGTGCCCGTCCCGATTATGTTGCGGATTTAAATGCAGCCCCTACGGCGGCCCAGGCTAGAAAGTCCGGCCGCCGAAAAAGAGTTCCCAGGGCGCTCCGTTATGGGCGGCCGTTGCCCCTGGGGACGCCGTTATTGAACGATAGCTCGAGGCGCTGCGCCGATCGGCCGCTCTGTTTAAACGGCGGCGAAAGCTGCTATCAGTTGCCGGCACTTGCGCCCGCGCGCCAGCCGTGACGCAAGACCTGTTCGGTGGGCTCTGCTTAAGCCTTAAAGGACTGCTCGTCACACTGTAGGAGATTGCGGTGTTCTCATTCCGTCCATTCGCCGGCGTGCTAGGCGCGGTGCTGCTGCTCGCCGCGTCGGCGGCTACGGCCGAGGATTGGCCGACCCGGCCGATCAGAGTGATCAGTCCGTTTCCCGCTGGAAGTGCCTCTGACACGGTCAGCCGTGTCGTGCTCGACAGCGTCTCCCAACTCGTCGGCCAACCCATGGTCATCGAGACCAAGCCCGGCGCCGGCGGCATCGTCGGATTTGCCGACGTCGCCAAGGCAGACCCCGATGGCTACACCCTTGTCACCAGTTCGACTTCGCTGGGCACCGGCGCGGTCCTGCATCGCCATCTGCCTTACGATCCAGTGAAAGATTTAGTCCCGGTCGTGATGTTCGGGGTGCAGCCCAATGTGCTGGTTGCCTCGAAAGAGAGCGGGTTCAAGACCGTCGCCGACCTGGTTGCCGCGGCCAAAGCAAAGCCGGGCGCGCTGACCTTCGCCTCCGCCGGCATCGGGTCATCGTCGCATATGGCCGGCGAGCGGTTGCGGCTTGCCGCCAACATAGACGTTCGCCATGTGCCGTTTCGCGATACCGGGCTGACCGAAGTGATGGCCGGCCGCATCGATTATTATTTCATCCCGCTGGCGGCTGCAGCTTCTGCGCTCGGCAGCGGCAAGCTCACGGTGCTCGCGGTCAGCTCCCCCAAGCGCGTTGCTTTGCTTCCCGACGCACAATCGATCGTTGAAGCGGGTTATCCGAATGCAATTTTCCGCTTCTGGGTGGGACTATCGGCACCGGCGCGTACGCCGCGGCCGGTTATCGACAAAATACATGACGCGACCGAGAAAGCCCTGCAGAATCCAGCCTTGCGGGAAAAGCTGGCGAAACTCGGCGTCGAGCCGGAGCCGATGAGTGTCGACGCATTCGGCAAATACGTCAGAGACGATATCGCCGCTACCGCGCAGCTCGCCAAAGAAGCGCACATCGAGCCGCTGGATTGATCGCCCGCCACGTCATCGTCACCGCCGGGCTTAGACCCGGCGGTCCATCTTGACGGCACGACTCTATGGATTGCCGGATCAAGTCCGGCAATGACACGCGGTTATCGGTTCAACAGCGCGATCAGGCTCGACGTGTCCCAGCGCTTGCCGCCCATCTTCTGAATTTGCGAATAGAACTGATCGATGAGCGCTGCGACCGGCAAATGCGCGCCATTGCCGCGCGCTTCCGATAGGCAAATGGAAAGGTCCTTGCGCATCCAGTCCACCGCGAAACCGAAATCGAATTTGCCGGCGACCATGGTTTTGTAGCGATTCTCCATCTGCCAGGACTGCGCGGCGCCTTTGGAGATCGTGGCGATCAGTGTCTCGATGTCGAGACCGGCCCTCATGGCGAAATGCAAGCCCTCCGCCAGGCCCTGCACCAATCCGGCGATACAAATCTGGTTCACCATTTTGGCAAGCTGGCCCGAGCCGGAAGCGCCCATCAGATTGCAGGCGCGCGCGTAGGCAGCGATCACCTTTTCGGCGCGTCCGAACGGGCCTTGATCGCCGCCGCACATCACCGTGAGCACGCCATTTTCGGCGCCGGCCTGACCGCCTGAAACCGGCGCATCGACAAAGTCGAAGCCTCGGTTTTTCGCTTCGCTGTAAAGCTCGCGCGCGATTTCAGCGGAGGCGGTGGTGTGGTCGACCACAACGGCGCCCTTGCGCACGCCGGCAAAGACGCCGTCCTTGCCGAGCATAACTTCGCGCAAATCGTTATCGTTGCCGACGCAGGTCATGACGAAATCCTGGGCTTCGGCGGCCTGCTGCGGCGTCGGCGCGCTTTTGCCGCCGTGCTGGCCGACCCATTTTTCGGCCTTGGCAGAGGTCCGGTTGTACACCGTGACGTCATGGCCGCCCTTCGCCTTGAGATGTCCCGCCATGGGGTAACCCATGACCCCGAGCCCGACGAATGCGACCTTTGCCATTGTCTCCTCCAAGGACGATATTGAGCCTCTCGCCGCCCTCATGGCCCGGCCGATGCGGGCACGTCAACAGTGCTGCGCCAGATTGACCCTGCCACTGGCCGGCCTATCTAGGGCTTTGGATTCTTCGGTGATCCGCTGATGGCGTTATCGAAAGACGATGTTCTCGCCGCGCTCGGCAAGATTTCGAGCCCGGACGGGGTGCCGCTGCCGGCAACGGGCAAGCTTTCGGAGATTATCGTCGCCGATGGCAAAGTGTTCTTCTCGATCACGGTGGATTCCGCTGCGGTCCAGCAATGGGAATCCGTCCGCGAGCGCGCCCAACAAGCCATTCGCGCGCTGCCCGGCGTGCAATCGGTCATGGCGGCGCTAACCGCAGAGCGCGCGGGAGGCGCCGCGCCACGTCCGCAGGCGCCGCCGGTGGGCCGCGCCCGTCCCGGCGGCCCCCCGTCTGGCGGTCCTGCAGCGCCAGGGCCGGCGGGCATTCCCGGAGTTCAAGCGATCATTGCGGTTGCGTCCGGCAAAGGCGGTGTCGGCAAATCGACGACAGCCGTCAATCTGGCGCTGGGGTTGCGCGACCTCGGACTTAAGGTCGGTATCCTCGACGCCGACATCTACGGCCCGTCCATGCCCAAGCTCCTCGCCATCCGCGAGCGGCCGCAAACCATCGGCGGCAACCGCCTGCGGCCAATCGAACGCTTCGGCATGCCGGTGATGTCGATCGGATTCCTGATCGAGGAAGAGACCCCGATGATCTGGCGCGGGCCGATGGTGATGTCGGCCCTGACGCAGATGCTGCGCGAGGTCGAATGGGGCACCCTCGACGTCATGGTCGTGGACATGCCGCCAGGCACCGGCGATGCCCAGCTCACGATGGCGCAGCAGGTGCCGCTGAAGGGCGCGGTCATCGTCTCGACCCCGCAGGACCTCGCTTTGATCGACGCGCGGCGCGGCATTGCCATGTTTCGCCGCGTCAACGTGCCGGTGCTCGGCATTGTCGAGAACATGAGCATGTTCATCTGCCCGCAATGCGGCGCACGCTCGGATATTTTCGGCCACGGCGGAGCGCGTCGCGAGGCGGAGCGGCTCGGCGTGCCGTTCTTAGGCGAGGTGCCGCTCGATATCGTGATCCGGGAAAAATCGGATTCTGGAACGCCGGTCGTGGCGACGGTACCCGACGGCGTGCACGCCAAATTTTATCGCGAAATCGCAATGCGCGTGCGCGATGGACTGGCCGCAACAAGTCGAGCGGCACCAAAGATCGTGGTCGAGGCGTAACGACCGCCACGTTGTCTGCGCGGCCGGAAATGGAATGGCCCGGCAAGAGCGATGCGGCGCATTGAACGCGAAGATAGAGTCAATTGGACGGCGGCGAGGAACCGTCTGCCGTCCGCGAGCGGTCAGCAAGGGCAGAAGCAGTGCGACCCGTATCTTCATGGTCGCTGCCCAAAGCGCTTCTCACGAGGGGATGCTCGCCGGCAACATCGTCGATCGCTGTGCTTGCGGCGCGTTTGTGCGCGCGGCTGATACGGTCGGCGAGATTGAGCCAGGCTTCGGCAATGACGAGTAGACGTGTTTTGTCGGCAATCACCGCGGCCCGTTTTGCCAGATCAAGGCTGGCAGCGGCCCAGCACCGGTACTCGGATTCCAAACTCATTGCTTCACGCTAATGCCCCCACCTCGGAACTCGGCACCGAAGTTTACAACGGTCAAAAGGCACGGCCGGTTCCAACCTGGGCAGCTCACAGAGGTCGATCGAGAGTGAAAAGTTCGCGTCGTGCGTATATTTTTTGCAACACTCGCTGCCGCCGCCAAAGAGCAAATCGAAAAGAAGAGGCCGCCCGAATGAGGCGGCCTCAAAGCGTTTAGTGATACCTTTCGTTAGCGATACCACCCTCCGTATCTGTAGCCTCCGTATCCGTAGTCCCACGGACCATGTCGATACGGCTTACAGACGCCGCCCTGGACGGTCCAGCCATTCGGGCAGCCGTTCCAGGTGCGGCCGCCATAGTAGTTGTAGAGGTGATGATGGCGGTGGCCGATCCAGAAGGCAGCAGCAGGAGCCGCGCTGCCGAGCGCGATCGCCCCTACCACACCAAGCGTTGCGGCAATTTTCGTTAAGGTTCGCATGTGCGTTCCTCCTTTTTTGCTCAAAGGGGATAACGCGGAACCTGGGCGCTGGGTTCCCACCTAAGCATCGAAAATCACAGGACAAATCAGCCCTCGGCGGAAAATAGTTCGTTAAAGCGTTTATTGCTGTCAGCCCGATCGGGACGACTGGGCGGGGCGTTGTGGCGCGTTCTCCGCAGCCTCGAGTTGTTTCGCCTGCCGCTCGAAATCTTCGGCGAGTTCCATGAGCTTGCCTCGCGCCGGGTTGTTCCACGACAGACCATTGGCCAGCCGCGAACAAGTCTCGGCTTTGTCCCGGAAATATGCCGCATCCAATGCCGCATCCATGGATGTTCCCCAATCCGCGCCGCATCGCGCGCCGCGTCATTTCGCGTTGAGGCTAATCGGGGGCCGTGGAGATTGCGGTGATGGAGATCACAGATCGGTCAATGTGATCGAGCGGTCCCTTGTAGCGCGCTAATCCGCGTCCGCTTCCATGTCGGCTGATTTAGCGGCGGCGCCGAGCGAAGTGACGTGCGGATGCCGAGGCTGACCGGTGTCACCGTGATCGTAGTGACGTGCCGGAATGAAAGAGGCCGCCAACTGACGCGGTCTCCGTCATCATTCCGCAGGTTGTTCCGCAGCGGAGAACATATCGGCCAGCTTGAACCATTCGGCAGCCATTTGGCGTTGAATGATGCGAGATCTCCGATCGGTTGCGATCCTCACTAATTTCAAACAGTGCTCGGCGTA
>CATPBC010000111.1 GCA_955652195.1 uncultured Xanthobacteraceae bacterium
CAACTCAGATCGAAAACGGCGTCGATCTGTCGAACTAAATGATCTGGTGGCACCACCTCGTCGAGATCAAACGCATAAAAGAACTGACCTTGTCCGCCTTCCCGCCGACCCATCATCGATCGCTCCCGCGATTCGTCGCCTTAATCCGACGGAATCACGGTTCAACGATCATCTCAACGAGAGTTTTGCAACACAATCCTCCCGAAAGCGGACATTCGCTAGCGCAATTCGCATGTCCGCTTAGGGCCAAACGCAGACATCGCGTGGTTCCATCCGATCACGCTGTCGGCGAAGCTCGATAGCCACCTTTGTGTGCTTCGGTACCAAGTTTGTGCCTTCTTGCGCGGGCCTGGGAGCGATAACTAGCCTAGTCCTAAGTCAAGTTTTTGTGCCCGTCAGGAAGCTCTGCGACGGCGTCGGAGTGGCGTCCGCGGGGGCTCCTCGCTCGACACGCGACTGAATTTTCAACCGCCAGTAAGGAGCAAAACATGACCGTCATTTCGGTGATCGTGGGGAGCACCCGCCAGGGTCGCTTTTCCGAAAAACCGGCGCAGTGGATTTTTCAGCGACTCAAGAATCGCGGCGGCGTCGACACGCGGCTGCTCGATCTCAGGGACTTTCCAATGCCCTTCTTCGACCAGCCCGTGCCGCCCGCCATGCCGAGTCGCCCGGCTTACGAGAATGAAGTGGTCAAGAAATGGACTGCCGAAATCGCCCGGTCGGACGGCTTCATCTTCGTCACGCCAGAATACAACTACGGTCCCTCTGCGGTGCTCAAGAACGCGCTCGACTGGGTTTATCCGGAGTGGAACCGCAAGGCCGCCGCCTTTGTGAGTTATGGCAGTGCCATGGGCGCTCGCGGCGTCCAGCAGCTCCGCTTGACGGCGATAGAGCTTCAGCTCGCTCCGGTCCGCTCGTCCGTCTATATTCCTGTCGCGACGCTTTGGGCGCACTTCCAGGGCGGCGATGTGGACGCGGGACTAACGGAGCTTGAGGAAGCCGCCAAGACCATGATCGACGACCTGCTGTGGTGGACCGCGGCGTTGAAGGCGGCGCGCGCGACCGCATCATGATCAGCCGGTTCGCTGCGAAACGGTCCTGACCACCGGAGTCTCATTTGGGTCAAAAGCGGACATCGCACCACGTCCGCGTCACGTCGGTTTTGAGCCGAAGCAGACCTCAATTGAAGTCCTAAAAAGGGCCGGCGCTTTCTGGTCCTCTCAAGTGATGCGCGAGTTCAGTCGTCGTATTCGGCGGAGACGTCCTTGCCGGTATAGTCCGGCATGTACGCCGTCGAAACCAAGCTGATCACCGCGCATACCGCCAGATAGGCGGCGATGGCGTAGCCGGTGTGGTAGGCTGCGAACAGCGCGGTCGCGATCAGCGGCGCCGGGCCGCCGGCAATCACCGAAGCGAACTGATAACCGAGCGACGAGCCGCTGTATCGAAGCCGCGGCGTGAAAGCTTCGGCAATCAGCGCCGCCTGCGGGCCATACATCATGTCGTGCGGGATAAGCGACAGTACGATGGCGATGAATATCGCCGACGGATTACCGGTATCCAGCATGCCGAAATAGAGGAACGCGAACAGGCCGCAGACTACGGCGCCGATCAGGTACATCTTCTTCCGGCCGATGCGGTCGGAGAGGTGGCCGAAAATCGGGATCGAGAAGAACGAAACGCACGAGGCCGCCAGCACCGCGGAGAGGATGAAATCCCGCGACATGTGCAGCGTGCCGACGCCATAGGCGAATACGAAGGCGGTGAATATGTAGAACGGCGACTGCTGGCCCATTCGCAACAGCGCGGAGAGGCAGACCTCCTTTGGCTGCTTCTTGATGACCTCGACAATCGGTGCGTGCTCGATCTTGTTCTCAGCGAGGAGCTTCTGGAACACCGGCGTCTCGAGGATGCCAAGCCGGATCCACAGACCGATCCCAACTAGCACGATGCTCAAGATGAACGGCACGCGCCAGCCCCAAACGAGGAACTGGTCGCCCGACCAAGCCGTGGCGCCGAGCATGACGATGGTCGACAGGAACAAGCCCGCAGGGACACCCCATTGCGGCCAGGAGGCGAGGAAGCCGCGGTTGTGCTGACCGCTGCGCGTCCATTCCATCGACAACAGCACCGAGCCGCCCCATTCGCCGCCGACGCCGATGCCCTGGATCGCGCGCAGCACGGTCAGGATGATGCCGCCCCAAATCCCAATCGAGTCATAAGTGGGCACGAAAGCAATTAGGAAAGTCGCGATGCCCATGAGCATCAGGGTGGCGATCAGCGTCGCCTTGCGGCCAATGCGATCGCCGTAATGGCCGAAGATCGCAGCGCCGATCGGCCGCGCCGCAAAGCCGACGAAGTAGGTGCTGAAAGCCAACAGCGTGCCGGTCGTCGGATCCGAGTTCGGAAAATAAAGCTTGCCGAAAACCAATCCTGCGGCGGTGCCGTAGAGGAAGAAATCGTACCATTCGATGGTGGTGCCGACCGTGGCGGCGATCACCGCTTTGCGCATCTCGCGGCTGTGGTCGGCCGCGGAAAGCGAGTCGTAAGTGGCTATCGAAGCCATGTGCGTTTTCCCCCTGCTTATGTCCCCGTCCCGTTTGGCGCACGCTTGGATCGGCAAGCAAAACTAATCTTGCACTTTTACTAGCTCATTGCATAGTCTGCACTTTCTCGCATTCAGCAGGAGGCTGGGGGATTGCGAATGGCAAGTTACATGCCGTCGGGCCCGCCGCCGATGTAACCACCGCCGCCGTAACCACCGCCGCTGTAAGCACCGCCACTGTAAGCACCGGTGCGGTGACCACCGCCATGCTTAGGCTTAGCCATGGCGGTCGAGCCTAGGCCTAGTACCGCAATGGCCGTTAGTGCGATGAGCATTTTGCGTAACATTGATTTTTCTCCTCGTGAGATTGCAACTGCACTGCAAACGCTGCCGCTGGCCGAAAGTTTCTGACAGACAGGTCAGCAGCGGTCGGGTGATCGTGGCTGACCCGGCGCTCTCTTTGGCGACTGATCTAATTCGGGCGGCGGCGCAATATTCGACGCTATCCGCCGCGCTTCATCTTTGCTGAGCAACTTGGCTGCGGATCACCGACGGGGCTCGTCCTCGTAATAGACGTAAGCGAGGGCCTGCCGCCGCGAATTTTCTGGTGCCGGGTGAGAGATTTGAACTCCCGACCAACGGTTTACAAAACCGCTGCTCTACCACTGAGCTAACCCGGCTCTATTAGGTTTTCTTATGCTCCATTGCCGCCGCTTGCTAGCGGTTTGCTAGCCAAAAATAGATACGATCCTGTACAAGGGCGTTGTGCTATTTTGACATGCGGGGCCAGTCAGTGGCCCCAATCTTCGGCCCCAATCTTCCTCAGCCTCACGGTTGGATGCCTGGCGCTAAGCGCGCTAAGCGCGCGAAGCGGGCGCAAGCTTAGTTGGCAGCTTGCGCCCTTGTGCTGATTGTCCGCTTTACTGGCTGCAAGCATTTATGAAGGCGTGGCACCATTGCCCCTTCTGGCACAATGTTTTTGCCGGACCGCAGGCGCATGTTGCACCTGCCTGCGTTTCCGATTGACACGACGACGGGGCTTTCTGCTTGGACATATGCCCCTTCGCCTCGGCCGAGGCAAAGGAAATTGCAAAGCACATGGCAGTTGCAAGCAAGGCTACAGCGATAGTCTTCAACATGGTCTCTTCCTCCCTAGGTTAGACGGTGAAACCCTATACGAGCCAACATGAGCCATTTATGAACGGTTGGGAGCTTGACTGAGCTTTCGGCCGGAATACGAACAAAATTTCTCCGGCTTCTTTCGGATTGAGCGTGACCACACGCCCGGTGCTGCGCGCGCTGCACAAGCTAACGTTATGTCAATCACTCCACAGTAAATCTGAGCAAGCCGTGCTGGACGGGCCCCGCACTGGGCAGGCCCTTTGCCGAGCGGCCGTTGCGCGACATAATTTGGACAGAGGTTGCGGCGACTATTTGCTGGAACTCGGATGGCTGGGGGACGCCGGTTCATGCCCGACCGAGGAAAACGCCTAGATCGCCGCGCTTTTGTCGTCCTGCTCCCGGGCGCTGCATTAAGCGTCGCGGGTTGTGTGACCCGGCCAGCAGCACAGCCCGTCTATCTCGGTCCTACCGCCAAGCAAGTCGGTTACGTCACGCACGAGCGGCCGGGCACCATCGTGGTCGATCCCACCAATCATTTTCTCTACTTCGTGCAAAAGGGCGGCCAAGCGATCCAATACGAAGTCGGCGTCGGCAAGGAAGGCTATGGCTGGTCCGGCGAGGCGACCATTCACAACAAACAAGAATGGCCGGACTGGTATCCGACCCGCGAAATCCTCGAGCGCAAGCCGGAAATCCGCCAGGCCATGGTGCAGTTGCAAAGCGGTTACGGCATGCATGGCGGGCCGGAAAATCCGCTCGGCGCGAGAGCGCTTTATCTTTGGCAGGGCAGGGTCGACACGCTCTATCGCATTCACGGCACCAACGAGCCTGAGACGATCGGCCACGACGTTTCCGCCGGCTGCATCCGCATGCGCAACGAAGACGTCATCGATCTTTACGATCGCACGACGGTCGGATCGAAGGTGATCGTGCTCGCCGGACACGCGGTTTAAATTTAAAGTTCAGCCTTGAAACTCATTTGGCATGGTTCGAGTGCTCAGGCGCATCGCGAAAACGTATCGTCATTGCGAGCGTCAGCGAAGCAATCCAGTCTAAAGTGCCGACCTGGATTGCTTCGTCGCTTCGCTCCTCGCAATGACGATTTCCCGCGGCGGCACCGCCCCATGGATTTCGCTTCGCTCGTCTATGCCAGGCAATCCATGCTGAAGCGGCGCTTGCGAATGCTTCCACCGGCATTTGCCGCTGGTCTTCAGCATGGACCACCGAATCAAGTTCGGTGGTGACGGCTCTGAACCGTGGCGTGTCATAGCTCGGATGCGAAGTCGCATCGCGAGAACGGATCTCTATTTTCGTCATTGCCGGACTTGATCCGGCAATCCATGCGGCGGGTCCGCTCGCCCGACCGCGCCGCTTACGAATGCGGTGCGCCAGCATGGACCACCGGGTCATAGGCGAGCGAAGCGACGCCGTTCTTTCAAACGGCTATGCCCGGTGGTGACGAGCGAGAGGGCAGAGCAGGACAGCGGGGAAGAAAGCGTGCGGAATTGTGCCGCCTAAAAGACGAATTTGTTTAAGCTGACCTGAACCGCATTGAGGAGGCCCATATGGACCACTTGCACGATCATCGCTGTGGCAATGCCGCGATGCACCTGCATAGCCGCAGAGGCATCGTTATTGCGCTAGCATCCGCCGCCGTACTGTCGTCCCGGCCGGTGCTTGCCGACGCCGGTGGCTCGCCGGACGATCAACAATTCATGCGCATGGCGCTCGATGAAGCGCGCCAGGGCGATTATGCATTCGGCGCCGTGATCGTGCGCGACGGGCAAGTTTTGGCGCGCGGGCGCAATCTCGGAAAAACCAACGACGACCCGACCGCGCATGGCGAGATGATGGCGATCCGCCGCTTTCTCGCCGATCATGGCAGCGCGGCGCTGCGCGGCACGACGCTCTACACGTCCGGCGAGCCGTGCGTGATGTGCATGGGCGCGATCGTCTGGTGCGGCATCGGCCGGTTGGTCTTTGCTGCGTCGGTGTCGCAGATCGGCGCAAAGATGAATCAAATCATGATTTCAAGCGCCGAGGTGGCGGCGAGATCATCGTTTGATCCGATAACGATCACCGGTGGCGTATTGGCGGACCAAGCAGTGCAGCTTTTCGACAAATAAAATGATGTTGGCACCGCCTGTGCAGGAAAGCCGTCAGGAAAATGTAAAGGCGTCGTGGTAGGCGCCCTGCACACTGCCGCCAGGCAACGGACCGCCGCCCGGCACGTGCACCATATTCCCGATCACGGCGGCGGTCGCGCCGTGCAACCCGTGACGCGGGATCGGCATCGGCGTCAGTGCTTCCCAGGTATCGGTTTTCGGATCGTAAGCTTCGTTGGTGCCGAACACGCGTCCTGTCGCTTCGCCGCCAAAGACGACGATCTTACCATCGATATAAACCGCCGAGACACCGCTGCGTGCCGTCGGCAGTGGCGCACGGAAGGCCCACGCATCGGTCTTGGGATCGTAGACAGCGTTCAAGCTGGTGTTGAAGTCGTAGGAATCCATGCGGCCGGCGATCGCATGGATTTTACCATCGACCACGGCGACGCCCATGTGATCGCGTTGGCCGACGAAAGGCTGCGTTCCGGTCGAGCCGCGCATGCCGCCAAGGATCGTGTATTTGTCGCTCGCCGGATCGTAGATCTCGTGCCATTCGACCGAGCGCACGTCGCGGCCGCCGAGCAAATGAATTTTGCCCTCGAGTACGATCGCCGAAATCGCGCCGCGCGGCCGCGCCAATCCGGCGATCGGCTGCCAAGCGTCGCTCGCGGTGTCGTACGTAAAGCACTTGGAATGCGGGCAACGGTTCTGCTCGACGAAGCCGCCGAACGTGTAGATCTTCGGCCCGATGGCGACGCCGGCCACATGATTGCATGGCAATGGAAATGCCGCTTTTTGCGACCAGCTTTTCGCTTTGGGATCGTAGACCTGGTGAAAGCCGCCATCGACGCGATGGCGCGCATAGCCGGCGATTAAATGAATCTTGCCCATGCATTCGATCACCGCATGCTCGCCAACCGGAATCGGCAGGCGCGGCTGTTCGACCCAGCGGCCCGGATTGGCGGACATCGGCGCAACGCTGGTCATGTAGCGCTGCTTCTTCACACTGTCCGGAATGCTGGTAATGGTTCGGTCGAACAGACCGGCGAACAGCGGATCGCTGGTCGCGATATCGGCTGCGGCTGGCGACGTCATTTTCTGCCTCCCAATTGTGGTGACGAAGAATTGTTCTGCGAGTGGTTTACACGGCGTAGGACGGCACCGCGTCGCGCAACAGCCCGCGGGTCAGTTCGACGCCTTCGCGCGCCACGTCATAGGGCGAGCGCGCCCATTGCTCGGGATTGGGCGCCTCGTAGCTCAGATAGCCGGTGTAACCTTTTTCCGCCAACAGGCCGAGCACTTCGCGCCAGCGGACCACGCCCTTGCCAGGCGGCAAGCGGTCGGTCGGCCGGGCGACGCCGGTCACCGGATTGGGCGAAAGGTCGCTGTACTGGAAGCAGAAAATCTCCTCTGCCGGAACGCTTTCGAAACCGCGGCCGCCGGCGCCGCTGCGCGCAAAATGATAGGTGTCGATCAGGTAGCCGCAATTTTTCTTCTGCGCGCCGTCAAGGAGCTCGCGCAGCACGGCGAGGCTGTTGAGGACGGGATGCTGCGAATTGAATTCGATCGCGAGCCGCAGACCGTATTCGTCGGCAATGTCGCCGGCCTGGCGCAAATATTTGATCGCATCCGGGATCGGCCCAGCGACCGGTCCCGGGGCGCTCATCAGCATGGGGCAGCCAAGTGCAACGGCGTTTTCGCAGGACTCGCGGAATACTTTGAACAATCGCTTGCTTTCATCGCCGCTGGCGAACAACCAGCCATATTCGACGCCAAGCACGCCAACCGGAATCCCGCTGTTGCAAATAAGCGTGAGCACCTGTGCGTTGCTCATCCCGGCGTCGAAACAGCGCTTGAAATCGGTTCGACGCAATTCGACCGCATCAAAGCCGCCAGCGCGCGCGGCGTCGAGCGCGGTTGCGAGCGGCGTCGTGTCGATGGTCCACATATGCAAAGCGAGCCGGCCAAACTGCTCAGTCATCCGTCACGTGCCCCCAATAATTTGAAAACCGGCTGTCTCGCACAATCAGTGCGAACGGTTAGGGTCAAAACTCATTATTTCCGCGAACCTGAAAGGACGCGGGCCTTTCGGCCGCTGGCGTCGTTGTTCGTCGCTCATGATCGTGTAGATCACATCGCTCCTCACGCC
>CATPBC010000112.1 GCA_955652195.1 uncultured Xanthobacteraceae bacterium
CATGCGAACTTCGGAATCAAAGGGACACTAGCAAGTATATAATCCTAGTGTGGTTTTTGGATTTGAAGTTTCTATGGGAGTTTCCGACCGAACTGTAGGAACTTCAAATCCACCACACTGGGGGGCGTTCAGCACTGCTAATGCCCTTGCACGGCATTGACGGTCAATTGGGCGGTAAATCGCGTCGACTTGTCCGGGCGCGCGCGCCGCGTTATATAGCCGCCAAATCCCTGAAAAACAGCCGTTGAATTAAGGCCATGAAAACGGAAACTCATCCCAATTACCACACGATCAAGGTCGTCATGACCGACGGCACCGAGTTCACCACGCGCTCGACCTGGGGCAAGCCCGGCGACACGCTGCATCTGGACATCGATCCGAAGTCGCACCCGGCCTGGACCGGCGGCCAGCAGCATCTGGTCGATCGTGGCGGACGGCTGTCGCGCTTCCAGAAGAAATTCTCGGGCTTCTTGAAGAAATAATCGGCCGTTTACGTCCGGCTTTTACGTGGCGGAGCGCCGCGCATTCACTTCGAACGCGGCCTTGAGCAATCCCAATTGCCGCGAGACCGGATTATCGGCCGCGATTTTCGCCGCCGCCGCAGCGTGCATGGTGGCGTCGAGCCGGCGCACTTCGGTCTGCAGCTTGGCCGAGCGGGCGATCAGTTCTTGCAGTTTGGCCGGCAACAGCGCGAGCGATTTGGCGTCACCCGGTTCGCAGGCCGCCAGGCTGACCTTGGTCTTTTCCTTGTTGGCTTGCGCCAGCGTGATCTCGCCTTCCTTGACCGCCCGGTGCAGTAACAGCCAGGAGGCCAGATGCATCAGCCGGTTGGTCAACCGCAGGCTTTCGGTTGCGTAGACCAGTGCGGCGCCACGCTCGAGTTTCTTGGATTCCAGACGGCCCGAACCATCAAGATAGGTCGCCGTCTCGTCGACTAGCGCCATGCCATCGCGAAACAGACCGGCAAATAGCGGGGAACTCGCCAGCCGCTCGCTAAACGACACCGCGCCCGGATCTACGCTACGCTTCTCGGACATTTACGCTACGCCTCACACCCGAAGGCCGAGCATCGCCCGACGATCGGATGCTGTCCAGCATCCTAAACGGGAAGTTTCCGACATAGTTGCCGGCCGCCAAGTCACTGAAAACAATGGGAAATAAAAAAGGAGCCGCCGTTGCCGGCGGCTCAAGGCGATAACAGGGAGGCGTCAAACAGAGTGGACAGGAGCCACTCGATGTCCAGAAGATGGACGTATTCTGTAATGAACGAGAAAGCTTAACGAGAGATTAAGAAATCATAAAAAGTTGGCCGATGTTTTTACAATGCGGCTTAAGCCGGCGGCGTAATCTTCTAAAGCCCTAGAAGGCTTCACTTCTTGAAAAAAGAATCGGCCGCCGATTTGACCGCGCGCTTGCGCGCCATGTCGGCTTCGAGCCGCGCAATCTCCTCTTTCAAAAGCGCGATACGCTCGCTGAGCTCGGGCGCCGAAAGCAGTGTGAGATCCTGGCCGATCTCATGGGAGATTTTCTTTTTCGGCCGGTCGTCGTCTTCGGGCGCGGGCATGCTTGCTCCTGGACGGCGGATTCTTAGCGGCGTCGATGCCGGTTGTCACATCGCGCGGCGACGGATAAGTCGGCCGTCGGGGGTTCATAGAGGATTATTCAAGAAGGGGTGTTCATGCCGAAAGGCCATTTGCCAAAGTCGATGACCTGCATTGCCATCCGCGAGCCGGGCGGACCGGATGTCCTTGTCGGCAGCGAGCAGCCGTTGCCGTCGCCTGGTGAGGGCGAAATCCTGGTGAAAGTCATTGCCGCCGGCGTCAACCGGCCCGACGTCATGCAGCGGCAAGGCCACTATCCACCGCCGAAAGGCGCGACCGAAATTCCCGGCTTGGAAATAGCCGGCGAAGTCGTGGAACTAGGGCGCGGCACGAAGCGCTGGAAGCAAGGCGACAAGGTGATGGCGCTCGTCGTAGGCGGCGGCTATGCCGAATACTGCCTGGCTTTCGAAACCCACGCGCTGCCGGTGCCGGCAAATCTCTCTATGGTTGAGGCGGCGGCGATCCCGGAGACCTTCTTCACCGTCTGGCACAACGTGTTCGAACGCGGCAAGCTTGTCGCGGGCGAAACGCTGCTCGTGCATGGCGGTTCATCCGGCATCGGCACCACCGCTATTGCACTCGCCAAGGCGTTCGGCGCGCGCGTGCTTACCACCGCCGGCACGCCGGAGAAGTGCGAGGCTTGCCGCAAGCTCGGCGCCGACCTGGCGATTGATTACAAAACCGAAGACTTCGTCGCCTTGACTAAGCAAGCGACCCAAGGCCGCGGCGCCGACCTGATCCTGGACATGGTCGGCGGCGATTATGTCGGCCGCAATTACGAGGCCGCCGCCGTCGAAGGCCGTGTCGTGCAGATCGCATTTCTTGCTTCGTCGCGGGTCACTCTCGATCTGATGCGGCTGATGCTGAAGCGGCTCACCCACACTGGCTCGACGCTGCGCGCGCGGGCGGTTGCCGATAAGGCCGCGATCGCCCGCGCCGTGGAAAACAACGTGCTGCCGCTCATCGCTTCCGGGCGCGTAAAACCGCTCATCGATTCCACCTTCCCGCTCGCGCAAGCGAGCGCCGCGCATGCCCGTATGGAGAGCGGTCAGCACATCGGCAAGATTGTGCTGACCCTTTGAAACTAAAAGACAATATTCTTGCTCCGGGAGGCCCTAGGGGCTACTAAGACGCTAACGTTGCACGGATCTGGGCAGGCCGTAGCTCAATTCGGCTCAAATTCGGCGCGACCGTGGTATTTGCAGGCCGGTGGTCGCGAATTCGGCGCAAAGCCCGGCGTTAGTCATTCCGGGGACACGTTATCGCCGTGGCGCCATTGCGCCGGTTACCGGCACGGAGGGGTTTTTTGGGAGCTTCGCGCGCGGCGAACCGGGACGGTGGGAACGTGCGCGGGCCAATTTATAGCGCGCTATTGGCCGCCGTCTTGGCGGCTTTGCCGGTTCTCTTCGCCGGTTCCGCCGCGCAGGCTCTCGAGGCGGTCAATGTCCATAGCGATACGCCGGCGATCGATCTGACCGATGCGGTCGAGTTCCAGCATACCGAGGGCGATCGCATCCAAGTTTCAACCGCGCCGGCGGCGGACGGCATTATCCGGCGCATCGAGGTGCGCGCACGCACCGGCGGCAACAACTGGGCGGTCTTTGCGCTCGCCAATAACGGCGATGAGCAGATCGACCGGCTGGTCGTGGCGCCGCATTATCGCATGGTCGGCTCCGGACTTTTGTGGCCCGATCTCGGTCTCTCCCGCATCGTCTACATCACGCCGTCATCCGGCGATCCGCCGGAGCGCCAGGACAATGCCAGTGCCGACGTGTTCCGCATCACGCTCGATCCCGGCACGGTGATCACATTCGTCGCCGAGCTGCACACCGAGCATGTGCCCCAGCTCTATCTCTGGGAACCCGACGCCTACAAGGACAAGCTCAATTCGCTCACCCTGTACCAGGGCATCGTTATTGGCATTGCCGGGTTGCTGGCGCTGTTCCTCACGATTCTATTCGTCGTCAAAGGCAGCGTGATGTTTCCCGCCGCGGCTGCGCTTGGCTGGGCGGTGCTGGTCTATATCGGCATCGATTTCGGTTTCTGGCCGAAAGTGTTCGATCTGTCCTCCAGCGCCGAACGCGTCTGGCGCGCTTCGGGGGAAGCAATGCTCGCCGCGACGCTGCTCGTGTTCCTGTTCGCCTATCTCAATCTCAATCGCTGGCATGTACGCTACGCTCACATCACCGTCGGCTGGCTCGCTTTCCTCGGCGCGTTGGTCGCGGTGGCGCTGTTCTCGCCGGCGGTCGCTTCCGGCATCGCGCGGATGTCGCTTTTTCTCGTCGCCGTGCTCGGCTTTGCGCTGGTCATATACCTTGCCAGCCACGACTACGATCGCGCGGTGATGCTGATCCCGACTTGGCTTCTTCTTGTGGTTTGGGTGATCGGTGCGGCGCTCACCGTGCTTGGTCTGGTGACCAACGACATCATCGGCCCGGCGCTGCTTGGCGGGCTGGTGCTGATCGTCATGCTGATCGGCTTCACGGTAATGCAACACGCGTTCGCCGGCGGCATGGCGAGCAGCATCGTGTCGGACGTCGAGCGCCGGGCGCTGGCGCTGACCGGCGCCGGCGACATGATCTGGGATTGGGACGTTTCCGCCGACAAGGTGTTCACCAGTCCCGAGACCGAGACCGCGCTGGGGCTCAAACATGGGGCGCTCGAAGGTCCCGCCGCCAAATGGCTCGACGTTTTGCATCAGGCAGACCGCGATCGCTTCCGCGCCACGCTCGATGGCGTGCTCGAGCAGCGGCGCGGCCGGGTGGTGCAGGATTTCCGCATGCGCACCGCCGACGGCCATTATCTCTGGTTCGCCTTGCGGGCCCGACCGGTTGTCGGCTCCGACGGCGAGGTAGTCCGTCTGGTCGGCACAATCACCGATGTCACCGAGCTCAAGACCGCCCAGGAGCGGCTCCTGCACGACGCTGTGCATGACAACCTGACAGGTTTGCCCAACCGCGAATTGTTTCT
Organism: uncultured Xanthobacteraceae bacterium; assembly: GCA_955652195.1. Classification (GTDB taxonomy): domain Bacteria; phylum Pseudomonadota; class Alphaproteobacteria; order Rhizobiales; family Xanthobacteraceae; genus BOG-931. The sequence continues at coordinate 4,572 of CATPBC010000112.1, forward strand.
CGACCGGCTGAAAGCGGTGCTCGGGCTCGCCAAATCGGACGCCGCGCTGCGGCCGACCGTGTTGGTCATCGATCTCGACCGTTTCAAACAGGTCAACGATTCGGTGGGGATCGCGGTTGGCGACTCGATCTTGCTGACCTTGGCGCGGCGGCTCGGCCGCCTGATCAAGCCGCAGGATACGCTGGCGCGCCTTGCCGGCGATCAGTTCGGCATGATCCTGCTTTCGGAACGCGACTCCGCCCGTATTCCCGCGTTTGCTGAGACCATTCGCAAGGCGCTGCGCGCACCGATTACATTCCGTGACCGCGAGATATTCATAACCGCTTCGATCGGACTCGCACTCGGCGGCGGCGAACCGCAACACGCCGAAGACGTGCTCAAGGATGCCGAACTCGCGATGTACCACGCCAAGCGCACCGGCGGCGACCGTATCGACGTGTTCAAGGACGCGATGCGGGCGCGAAAATCCGATCGGCTGTCGGTGGAATCCGATCTGCGCCGCGCGCTTGAACGCGATGAAATCACCATTCTTTATCAGCCGATCGTCCGCCTCGAAGATCGCGCGGTCGCAGGTTTCGAGGCGCTCGCCCGCTGGAACCATCCAAGAATGGGCCGGTTATCGCCTTCCGAATTCATCAACATCGCCGAGGAAACTGGACTGATCATCGAGCTTGGTCTGTTGGTTCTCGATCGCACCGCGCGCCAGCTCAGCGCTTGGCAGCGCACGGTACGTCACCGCGAGCCGTTGTTTGCCAGCGTCAATGTCTCGTCGCGGCAATTGTTGCGTCACGATCTCATTCAGGATCTGCGTACGGTGCTTGCCCGCGCGCCTTTGACTCGCGGGTCGCTCAAACTGGAACTCACTGAATCGGTGGTGATGGAAAACCCCGAACACGCCGCACAGCTACTGCATCGGATCCGCGAACTGGGTGCCGGGCTCGCGCTCGACGATTTCGGCACCGGTTATTCGTCGTTGGCCTATTTGCAGCGTTTTCCGTTCGATACAATCAAGATCGACCAGTCATTCGTGCGCATGTCAGCGAAAGGCACGCGCCCGGTAATCCTGCGCTCGATGATCGCGCTTGCCCATGATCTCGGAATGGATGTGGTCGCCGAGGGCGCCGAAACCGATTCCGATGCCGTCGAACTGTTTCAGCTAGGCTGCGAATATGCCCAAGGCTTCGTGTTCGGCGAACCGATGAGCGCCGAGCGGGCGCGGGCGTTGCTCGAACCGGAATCCTCAGGCGTCAAGCATCAGGAATCCGGGATCAGGACGAAGGTGTTCTGACCAGGAGTCAGTAATCAGTAATCAGAACAAATATTCTGATTACTGATTTCTGATTTCCGATTCCTGTTAAGCGTGCCCGGCTTCGCTCGACAGCATGCCGAGATCGATCCCGAGTTTTCTCAAAGCTTTGTCGTATTTGCGACCGGTATCCGATCCAAAAATAAGCTCGGGATCGGCCGCGCAGTGCAGCCAGCCGTTGCCCTGGATTTCGGTCTCAAGCTGGCCGGGCGCCCAGCCGGCATAGCCGAGCGCAAGAATTGCGCTCGCCGGCCCGTCGCCACGCGCGATCGCCTTAAGAATATCGATGGTCGCAGTGAGACAAATGCCGTCATCGATCGGCAGCGTCGAATTTTCAATGAAGAAATCGGCCGAATGTAGAACAAAGCCGCGCTCGGTTTCGACCGGTCCACCGCGCATCACTTTGACACCACCGGCGCTCGTCGGCAGCCTAATGACATCGGCCGCCGGAATAACATTCAGCTTCACCAGAAGGTCGGAGAAATTAATATTCGCCGCTGGGTGATTGACGACAATGCCCATCGCGCCTTCGGACGAATGCGCGCAAACGTAGATGAGCGAACGGGAAAAACGATCATCCATCATCGCCGGCATGGCGATAAGCATTTGGCCGTCGAGATAACCTCGGCGTCTGCTCTTGGCCGATGTACCGCTCTTGCCCGATGTACCGCGCGGCGTCTTCATAATGGAAGGTTAGCCCATCGATCCGCAATTGCAAACGAATGGCGGCGCAAAAAGTTCACCATATTCCCGCTCGCCATAATTTAAGTTCATTCAAGTTCCTCGCGAATGTCGGCGAGAAAAAGCGCCTTCCCGGCAGCGCATCGGCGCGCAACAGCAATGCGGCAGCCTGCACCGGTCGCCTGCACCGGTCGCGCTACATCGGTCACGATCATGTCAGTGGCGCTTGTACATACTTCGCCGTAGAGAACGGCAATGAAATCGGGCTGCAAATTACCGCTGGCGCCCCGGGGCATGCGCGCACCCATCGCGTGCTCGATGCTGCGGCTTATCGCTCCTCTTACGCTCCCTGTTCTGATTTGGCTGCCCGGCATTACAACTGCGCCGGCCCAGGATGCTTCAAATTGGGACACGCAGGCTCATACCGCGTCGCGGCTGATCGCCGGCGCCGCGAGCAAAAACCACGAAAGCAAAAATCACGACAGCAATGCTCCTGACGGCAAAAATCGCGACGGGGCTTTTTTGCGCGCCGGAATCGAGATCAGGCTCGAGCCAGGATGGCAAACATATTGGCGCGATCCGGGCGATTCTGGGGCACCGCCAAAATTCGATTTTTCTGCTTCTGAGAACGTGAAATCGGTGAGCGTGCTGTGGCCCGCTCCACAGCGGTTTCCCGACGGCGCTGGCGGCAATTCGATCGGCTACGTCAATCACGTCATCCTGCCGCTGCATGTCGTGCCGACGGACGATACCAAACAGACGGCGCTGCGGCTCAAGCTCGACTACGACATCTGCTCCAATATCTGCATACCGGTCGAGGCCAATCTTGCGCTTCGGCTCAGCGGCGACGGCGCCGAAGACACAGCGATCGAGCGAGCCGAGATTCGGGTGCCGCGCCATGTTGCACTCGGCCAGGAGCACCGTGCCGAACTGAGCCAATTGGGCCAGGCACGCGCACAAGGGACACAAGGTATCGGCGGCGAAAGCGCTAAAAGCGATGCACTCGCGATCCTTGCCGTGCATCGGCAGCCGGGCGGTGCGCACGACCGCGTTCTTGTCGAGCTCGCCGCGCCCGCGGCCGCGCCGGTCGATCTTTTCGTCGAAGGGCCGACGCCCGATTGGTCGCTGCCGCTGCCGCAACAAACGGCTGCCGATGGGGCGATCCGCCAGTTCGCATTCGATCTCGATGGCCTGCCGCCCGGAGCCAAGCCCGATGGCGCGGCGCTGACGTTTACCGCCGTGTCCGGCGAGGAGGCCATCGAAGTGACCGCCCATCTCGACTAATTCGCGCCAGTGTCCCGATTCCGAAGTTCGCACGCTTTATCGGCACGCTCTCATGCGAACTTCGGAATCAAAGAGGACACTGGCAAATATCAAGTTCTAGTGCGGTTTTTGGATTTGAAGTTCCTATGAGAGCTGCCGACCGATTATGGAACTTCAAATCCACCGCACTAGACGCTAGTTTATGCCCGCCGCGACAGCGGACGAGATTTATTGCGAAAACGAGAGGACAGGATCATGGCGATTAAGGTTGGCGACCGCGTACCCAGCGGCACTTTTATGGTGATGACAGGCGACGGGCCGAAGCCAATGACAAGCGACGAATTGTTCAAGGGCAAGAAAGTGGTGCTGTTCGCAGTGCCGGGCGCCTTCACGCCGACCTGTCACCGCAATCATCTGCCCGGCTTTGTGAAGAACGCGGCGGCGATCAAGGCCAAAGGCGTCGACACGATTGCCGTGACCGGCGTCAACGATGTGTTCGTCATGGATGCCTGGAAGAAGGCGTCAGGTGGCGATGCGATCGAGTTTCTTGCTGACGGCAGCGGCAATTGGGCCAAGGCGACCGGGCTGACCGCTGATCTGAGCGAGCGCGGCCTCGGCATACGCTCGCAGCGCTACGCCATGGTGGTCGACGACGGCGTGGAGAAGACGCTCAATATCGAAGACGCGCCGGGCAAGGCGGATATATCGGGCGCCGACAATCTGATGAAGTCGCTGTAACCATTCTAACCTCCCCCTAAAAGGGGGAGGTGGCGAGCCAACGGGTCCGGCCCGAAGTGGCAGGCCCGATGACAAGCTCCGCGGCCCTCGAAGGATGGCTGGCCGGTATGTGGGCCGTCGCCCTTCGAGGCTCGCTACGCTCGCACCTCAGGGTGACGGAACAAATGGCTCGCAACTCGCCACCCTCGACGAGGAGAGAGGGGTATCCCGGTCATCCCGGAAGCGGACTA
>CATPBC010000113.1 GCA_955652195.1 uncultured Xanthobacteraceae bacterium
GTGTATTTCTTGGCGATGGAGATGACGAGGCGCAGATTGGCTTCGACCATTTCCTTCTTGGCTTGGCGCGCCTCGCGCTCGCCCTTCTGCACCATGTGCACGATCTTGCGGAACTCGCCGATCTCGAGCCCGGTCTCGGACGCGAGCGTGTGGATCTGCGTGCGCAATTCCTTGATGCGATCCTTGTCGCGGGCGACGAAACTCTTCCAGCCTTTGGCGGAGAGCTTCGACACGCGGTTGAGCCAGCGCGGATCGAGCTCGGAGCCCTGATAGTTTTTCACGAAATCTTCGCGGGTGACGCCGTGGCCGTCGGCAAGGCGAAACAAGCGGCCTTCATGGCTGACCAGCCGCTTGTTGATGTCGTAAAGCTGCTCGACCAGCGCATCGATGCGCGCCTGATTAAGGCGCAGCGATTTGACCTGCTGGATGATCTCTTCCTTGAGCTTCTTGTATTTGCGCTCCTGGCTCGGGGTGAGCGAGCCGGTCGAGTGCAGCTTGTTGTGGATGTCCTGCTCTTGCAGGCGGCGGAGCCGCTTGAACTCGTTGGCGATGGTGTCGAAAGTCTCCAGCACTTTTGGCTTGAGCTCGGCCTCGATCGCGGCGAGCGACATGGAATTTTCCAGATCGTCGTCGTCGAGATCGGATTCCGGAATTTGCGCTTCCTCGCCGCCTTCCTCGCCGGCCGCGGCGGCAGGCTTGAATGGCGTCGCCGCCGGCGGCGCCGAAGGCGGCGAAACGGCTTGCAGCGGTTGCGCGGCGCCATTGCCGGCTGGCGCACCGGCGCCGGCAGCGGACGGATCGCCGGGGACGGCAGGGGCCGCCTGCTTGGCGTCCGGGCCGGCATAGGTCGCTTCCAGATCGATAATGTCGCGGAGGAAAACTTTTCCTTCGTTTAGTTCGTCGCGCCAGATGATGATGGCCTGGAACGACAGCGGGCTTTCGCAAAGCCCGGCGATCATCGCTTCACGGCCGGCTTCGATTCGCTTGGCGATGGCGATTTCGCCTTCGCGGGAGAGAAGCTCGACCGAGCCCATTTCGCGCAAATACATGCGCACCGGATCGTCGGTGCGCTCGGTAGGCTCGCGGGTTTCGGATTTGGCCGGCGTCTTGGGCGTGACCTCGACGAGCTCACCGGATTCGGTCTCCTCCTCTTCCGGCTCTTCGCGTTCCTCCTCGTCGTTGTCGGCTTCCTCGGTCTCGACGACGTTGATGCCCATCTCGCTCATCATCGCCAGCACGTCTTCGATCTTCTCGGAGGTGACCTCCTCCGACGGCATCACGGCGTTGAGCTGCTCGTAAGTGACATAGCCGCGCTTCTTGGCCTGCTTGATCATCTTCTTGACGGCGGCGTCGGAGAGATCGAGCACTGGAAGCGGCGCATCCGGGGTCTCGGCGCCATCCTTTTCCGGGGTCTCGGCTTCTTTTTGCGGGGCCGCCGTCCCCGGCCGGACGACCTTGGACTTGGTTACGGCGGACTTGGCCGCGACGGTCTTGGTGGCCGCGCTTTTGGTTGCCATGCTCTTTCATCTCCAACTGCGCGCCGTAGGTGGCCGATCTTTGGGTCCCCTACCTTTTTGGGTCCCCTACCCTATGGCGAGTGACTCGACCGCCAGTCGGGCACGGATGAGCGGGACCGGGCCAAATCCCAAATAGTCCCTTGGCCCATATTCCCTTGTTATTGGGCCGCCCACGCGCGCGGGAGGCCAAAAAGGCGGCGCCGGCGCGGGTGTTACCGGCCTACGCCACCCGAATCGAGGTCAAATCTGTCGAAACTGCGTTAAGCTCCGACTAACTACGACAACAGTGGGGGGCGACCTCTTATTCCCCCGCCGGCTGTATGTCACGCGCGGCGGCCCTGGTTACTCACCGCGGCGCCTAGAACAACCGAACGGGCCGGCCCGATGAGGCGCCAAACCCCTCGATCAGGGCCTCGGTTCCCTCAAGCGAAGCCAACCTGGCTTTGACATCACGCAACCGGGCGTAGTTCGCCTCGGTATTGTCCTGGCCGAGCGCCGTTTCCGCGTCCTTAAGTTCCCTAGTTAGGGAGTGCCATTGCCGATGCAAGGCAATGAGCTGCTTCCAAGTCAGTAAAACATCGGCCGCTGCGGCTTCCGGACGCGCGCCCCACACCGAGCGGGTGGTGATGGTGCGCTCGATCCGCTTGAGCAGGTCGGCAAAACCGCGGCGGGCAAGCTCGGCGGCGAGCGCGGTGCGTTCGGCATCGCCGTCTTCGCCGGGCTCTTTGGTGAAATCATCCGCGAAATGATGGGCAAAGACGTCGATCAGCGCGCCTTTGAGCTTTTGCGTATCGGCATTGAGGAACTCGGCAGCGGCGAGTTCCTCAAGATGCTCGTGCAAGAGCCAGGGATAATTGATCGCCGTCAGCAGGATCAGCGCTTCGCGGCGGGGAATAGCGGCGCGATGGCCGCGATAGATGGGACTAGCCGCAAGCTGCGGGCTTGCCGCGACATAGGTGTCCTCGCGCGCGCCAGGCAGCCGCGATACGGCGGCGCCGCCGCGCCACGCCATGTTGCCCGGAATGTTGCCCGGAATATTGCCGGCGCTCTGGCCGAAGCGCCCGCCGCCGAACGATCGTGCATTGAATTCCCGTTCGGCAAAACCGCGGCGCGGCGCGCCAAACTCTTTCGACGCAAACTTTTGCGACGCAAAACTCTGCGGCGCGAACATGCGGCGCAACCGCGCGGTGAAATCCTGCTTGTAATAGCGGCGCACCGTCTCGTCGGCGATGGTCGTGGTGATCTCACCGGTGCGCGCTTCAAGCGCGGCGCGGCGCTCCGGCGTATCGAACGGCCCGGCTTCGCTCTCGCGCACCCATAGCACTTCGGCAAGCGGCCGCGCGGCGCCGAGCACGTCTTCGATGGCGTCGCGCCCGCCGGAGCGGGCGAGGTCGTCGGGATCCTGGCCGTCCGGCAGCGACGCGAATTTCAGACTCTTGCCCGGCTTAAGCAGCGGCAGCGCCAGATCGACAGCGCGGTAGGTGGCGCGCCGCCCTGCGTCGTCGCCGTCAAAGCAGAGGATCGGCTCGTCGGCCATGCGCCACATCAGCGCCAGCTGCTCGGCGGTGAGCGCAGTGCCGAGCGGCGCGACGGTGGCCTCGAAGCCCGCGGTGACCATGGCGATGACGTCGGTATAGCCTTCGACCGCGACGATGGGCGCGCCGTCATGCGCCGCCTTGCGGGCGCCGGCGATGTTGTAAAGCGTCGCGCCTTTGTGGAAGAGCGGCGTCTCCGGCGAGTTCAGGTATTTGGCGGATACCTCCTTATCGAGCGCGCGGCCGCCGAAGGCGATCACGCGTCCGCGCCAATCGCTGATCGGAAACATCACGCGATCGCGGAAACGATCGTAGGGCACCGCGATGTCTTCGCCGCTTACCACGAGCCCGGCTTCGATCATGTCCTCGACCGGGACCTTGGCGGCGCCGAGATGCTCCTTAAGCGCATATTGCTCGGCCGGCGCATAGCCGAGCCGGAATTTTAGTTGGGTCGGCGCCGGGATGCCGCGATCGAGCAGATAACCACGGCCGCGCGCGCCATTTCTTGACGCAAGCGTCGATTGGAAGAACACGGCTGCCAGTTCGAGGACCTCGTGCAGGGTCTTGCGGCGCTCCTCTTGCGCCTGCGCCTCGCGCGTCATCACCGGCAGCGGGACGCCGGCCTGCTGCGCCAGCCGCTCGACCGCTTCGGGAAAGCTCACACCCTCGGTCAGCATCAGAAAATCGAAAATGTTGCCGTTCTTGCCGGACGAGAAGTCAAACCACATCGCCTTCTGGTCATTGACGAAGAACGACGGCGTCTTCTCCTTGTTGAACGGCGACAATCCCTTCCATTCGCGGCCGGCTTTGCGCAATTTCACGCGCCGGCCGACGACTTCCGAAACCGGAAGCCGCGCCCGCAGCTCGTCGAGAAATTGCGGCGTGAATCGCATGGTGATTCGCGGAAGCTTAGCGCGGTGGCGCGGCGAAGATAGGCCGGCGGATGCGCCTGGGAGGAAGGCCACCCGTTCTCCTGGTTATCCACAGCGGCAAATTCGACAGAAGCACCCGCGTTGGGCGCGTTCTCACTCCTCCGGGCCCATGCCGGCGGCTTTGACTACCTGCTCGGCTACTTTGCGGTCCTCGACGATCTCGGCGGCGAAGGCCTCGGGCGTATTGGTGGCGCCGACCAGGCTCCTATCCTTGAGCTGCCGCTGCGCGAAGTCCGGCTCGGCGACGATCGCCGCGACCTCCTTGGCGAGCCGATCGACGATCGGTCGTGGCGTGCCGGCCGGCGCGAACAGGCCGTACCAGCCGCGCGACGGCGGCCCGTTGTAACCGGTCTCTTTGAGCGTCGGCACCTGCGGGAAGTTCGGCGAGTGGATGTTGTTGAGCATCACCAGCGGCGTCATGGTGCCGGCCCTGATCTGGCCGATGACGTTGCCCTCGCCGAACAGGCCGATCGGGGTGAAGCCTGAGAGAATGGCATTGACCGCCTCGCCGCCGCCCTTGAACGGCACCCGCACCCAGTCGGCGCCACGTTCTCTTTTCAGCGTCTCCATGTAGAGCACCATCGGCGCGCCTGGCGTGAGATAGGACAGCGTGCCGGGCTTCGCCTTCGACAGCGCGATCAGCTCGTCCACCGTTTTCACTTTCAGATCGGCATTGACCACCATGACGTGGATGAGATCGAACAGTTTGGCGATCGGCTGCAATCCGTGCACCGGATCGAACGGCATGTCCTTGATCAGGAACTGGTTGTAGAGCATCGGATCGGCATTGATGATGCAGATCGTGTAGCCATCCGGCGTGGAATCCTGGCAGGCGCGCGCGCCGATATTCTGCATGCCGCCGGGACGGTTCTCGACAACTATCGGATGGCCGAGCCGTTCGCGGAGCTTGTCACCGAGCGCCCGCATGAAGACGTCGCTGATGCCGCCCGGGCTCGTCGTGGTGATCGCACGGATCGGCCGCGTCGGCCAATTTTGCGCGGTGGCGGTAAATGGCACCGCGGCAGAACCAATAACCGTCGCGATCAAGAGTACAAGGAAGCGGCGCACTGATCTTCTCCTTCAGGTAACGCCTATCAGATAATGCGATCGCCGTCCGCGGTGAAGCCGAACAGACGCTGCACGCGATAATAGCGCGGCGAGCGCGGCTGCGTGATGCCCCATTGGTCGGAGCGCCCCGGCGTATATTTCCAATGCGCGGACGACCGCGGCTGATAGGTCTCGTCGATCTGCAATATCTCGGCGGCATATTCCAGCGGCACTTCGTCCGGCCCGCAGAAATAGGCGAATACATTATTGCCGGGCCCGTGCCGCCCCGGACCCCATTCGACCGGATAGCCGGCATCTTTCATGCGGCCGATGCCGCGCATCACCGAATCGCAGTCGGGCATTTCGAACGCGATGTGGTTGAGCGTCGGCAAGTCGGTCTTGGCCAGGACGATCGAGCAATGATCGCGGTTGGCGCAATGGAGAAACCATAAGGGTGCATTCTCATCGACCATGCGAAAGCCGAGCACGTCGGTGAAAAACGCGAGGCTCGCATTGAAGTCGCGCGCGTTGAGATTGACATGGGCGATCCTGCGCGGGTGATCGGCGCGGTCCTCGCTGTCGGCATGATCGGCGCAATCGCAGACGAAGAAAAGATTGCGGCCGTCCGGATCCTTGCAGCCAAAGCCGTAACCGCCGCCGGGCGCGGCCAATTCCGCCGGCGCAGTGGGTTTAACTCCCGCGGCAGACATTGTCCGATGCAGATGCGCGATCGCTTGTCGATCGGCGACATCGAAAACGATCCGGATCACGGCGGGCTGCGCGCCAAGGTGCAGGCCAAGCACATGGTGATAGGCGCCGGTCCCGCGGAACAAGCGCGCATCGTTTCGCGCCGGCATTGGCTGGAGATTCCACACCATTTCGTAGAAGCGCGCAGCCTCATCGAGATTGCTGGCGACGAGTTCGACGCTGCGCACGCCGCGAATGAGACAGGACGGCATGTCGATCATGCCATGACGGCTTGCGTGATGCTGTCGCGAAGCGCCGATCTCGCCTTCTGATAGCGATCCGACAAAGCCGACTTGATCGTTGCCGGCGCCCTGTCTGGATGACCGGAATCGAAGGGCGGCGCGGGATCGTATTCAATGCCGAGCTGGATGGTGCGCGCGACCGTGTCGCCGGCAATTTCCGCGGCGATGCTCAGACCGAAGTCGACGCCAGCGGTGACGCCGCCGGCGGTGAACAGATTGCCGTCTTGCACGATCCTCGCCTTCTCGTAGGTCGCGCCGACCAGAGGCAACAGTTCGGTGTAAGCCCAATGCGTCGTCGCGCGCCGTCCCTTGAGCAGTCCAGCGACACCGAGAACGAAGGCGCCGGTGCAAGCCGAGGTGACGTATTTCGCGGCCTTCGCTTGGCGGCGGACGAAATCGATCGTCTCATGATCGCCAATCGCGCCGATGACACCTTTGACGCCGCCGGGAATGCAGATCAGATCGAGCGCCGGGCAATTCGCAAAAGTATGCGTCGGCACCAGACTCAATCCGCAGTCGCTGGGCACCGGCGAATCCGATTTGCCGACAATGAAGGTCGTCGAGTCCGGCAACCTGGCGAGCACCTGCAACGGACCGGTGAGGTCGAGCTGCGTCAGGTCAGGGAAAATGACAAAGCCGAGCTTGAAATTCGACATGCCCTTAGACTCCGCGGGTGCGCGATTTTCCCATTGATCTGCGGCCCGTCGGGTATTTCCACTACGCCCTATTCTGCCGAAAGCAAGCGCGGGCATTAGACCGTGCGGATCGAGGCCGTGCACTAAATCTGCATGCGTGCAAAAAACGGGGCAGGCTACAGGCCCGTCCCGCTTTCCGCCGGTTCAATGGCGTTGGTCGCGCTTTTGTCTATTGCCGATTCTGCAACCGCAGCGGAGTGCCAACATGGTGCGTTGCAGGCGCCGCTGGCGCATTCCACGATCCTCTTATCTGCGCGCCCGTGCTGTCATAATAATACGGCAGCGGGCTACCGATGCGATCGATGGATTGGGCATTGGCTGGCAACACCGCCCCTACCGCAAGCGCGGCAATGAGAGCGAATTTTGACTGGGTAATCATGATCGTTCTCCCTGACATAAGCGATCCACGGCACGTGCCATGATCGCTGCCCTTAGGACAAATGCGCTCCAGCGACGCGTTCTTTAATAAGCGAATCTCTGACGAGACCGTTCGCGGCAGCCGACGAATTCCGGGATAGTAAATTTTAATTCTGGATTCTCAATCCACGAAGATCAAACTTTCAGAACCAAACCGAAATTTGAAATCTAATTCGCTCGATTGTTCGCTCTAGGCGACCAAGTCGTTACCGCTCGAATTCATAGTCAAATCCCGCCGGCAGCCCCGCACCCCAGGTGCCGGAGCTGATGACTGCGAACCGCACTCGCCTCCCCCGAGACGACACGAGCAATAGGAGTTCTGTCATGAAGCCGCTTTCGGCTGCGGGCGCGATAGCCACTCTGCTAGCTTCCCCGGTGCTGGCAACGCCAATTGATGCTGTTACAATCGAAGCCGTATTTGGCGCTGCATCTGGCACAGTATTGGCGATCAAGGCCATGATGTCTGATAGCAAGCGTCGATGCATTAGATGCATGCTGGATATCGCGCAATGCGGGGCACTCAATTTGCCGAACTGAGCGCCTTCGTGGCTGTCGCAGAGCAGCGGAGCTTTAGCAAAGCGGCGGCCCAGCTCGGAATTTCACGACCGGGCATCAGCGAAATGGTTCGCTCCCTCGAGGAGCGGCTTGGCGTCCGCCTTCTCAATCGCACGACGCGCAGCGTGGCGCTGACCGAAGCCGGCGAGCGCCTGCTCGCCGATGCGGAGCCGATCCTGGACGCCATCGAGAAAGCCGTCGATCACGTCAATGCGCTGCGCGACAAGCCGAGCGGCGCGCTGCGGCTGAACATGCATCGCGCGGCCGCCGCATTGCTGGTCGGCCCGCTGCTCAGGCAGTTCCTGACGAAATATCCGGATATAAAAGTCGAAATCACCGCCGACGACACCAATAGCGACATCGTCAGCGGCCGTTTCGATGCCGGCATTCGCCGCGGCGACCGTATCGCCAAAGACATGATTGCCGTGCGCCTGCTCGAGGACCAACGCGCGCTGGTTGTCGCCTCGCCGGCCTATCTGACGCGCCATCCACCGCCCGCGACGCCGCAGGATCTGCTCGCTCATAACTGTGTGCGGTTGCGCTTGGACTGGAACGGTTCGATTCAGCAATGGGATTTTGAGAGGGATGGCCGGCGGCTCGAAGTGGCGGTCGACGGTTCGCTGATCCTAAACGATTGGTTCCTGGTGTTGCATGCCGTGCTCGATGGCCTTGGCATCGGTTACTTTCCCGAGATTCTCGTTTCCTCGCATCTTGCCAATGGCCGTTTGGTCCGCGTGCTGAACGACTGGTCCGGGCATTTTTCGGGAGTGTTTCTGTTTTATCCAAGCCGCCGGCAAATGCCCGGTCCGTTGCGCGCCTTCGTCGATTTCATGCGCGCGCACAACACTATCGCCCAGTCCTGGACCGATTAGAACCGGACCGATTAGAACCCAATGGCGATGCGGCCATGCGGCATCTCGCTCTAGCCGCCGCCGAGGAGCTTTTTCACCTGAGCGCCGGCCTTGGCGAAATCCATCTGCCCGGTAAAGCGCTGCTTGAGTGCGGCCATGGTGCGGCCCATGTCTTTGAGCGTTTCGGCTTCAAGCTCTTTGATCAAGGTGGA
>CATPBC010000114.1 GCA_955652195.1 uncultured Xanthobacteraceae bacterium
GCGACCCGGAGCGTCAGTCACGCGATGAGAAACTTTTGGCGGCCCTGGCGCAGGTCACTAATTGGCGGCGCAATGGCGAGCTTATCGAACTATTGGGCGCAACCCCGCTGCGTTTCCGTCTGATGACCAATTGATCAGGCCGATCTGTGACGAGCCGACGAAGGAGATTTTAGCGAGCAAATAAGAAGCGGCCCAGACAACAGTTGGGAAGATGCTCGTCCAACTTATGTCAGGAAAGCGACGAAACTTTCTCGCCGGCAAGAGGTTTTTCAGGTGGGGCGCGCGGACTGCCTTATGGAAACCGGCATCAAAAACTTGCAGAGCGCGGACGTTAGACAATTCCCGTGCTGCGAGCAATGACGATTATGTGCTGTCCGATGGCACCTGCATTCGCGCCGGCGACCGGGTCGTCAATCTGCATGTCTGGAATGAGCAATTTCCATATTTTACCGGAAAAGGACCGACGCTTGCCTGGGCGCGCCGCGTCAATCAGGCGTTTGAGATTTCGCTGCGGGAATTGGCAGGCTTTCTCGACGCGCGGTCCGATCTCGACGACGTCATCGCGATTTGCGCCAACATGACCTTTCAACCCGCTGAACGCAGCGCTCAACTTACCCGCTTCGTCGCCCGCTTCGGCTTCGAGCGAATTGCGGCTGCAAGTTCGCGTTCATTCCGCCAGCAGATTCACTGGTTCGGCGAGAACATCCTCATCTCGATGATGGTGCTTGCGCGCAACGCGGCGGCGCTTCGGGCCGACACGTTGCGGCGCGACCGTATGCTGGTCTTTTTATCGCGCCGGGAATTGCGGCGGCGCTACGGGTTCGCACGCGAACAAGCGGCTTAACTGCTTAGCCGGAATACGTTTGCCTGCGACAGGCGGGCCGGGCTTTAGCTGGGAATAGCAGACCAGCTTTAGCCGCAACCGCAAAATCAGAACGAAACAAGCACACCGGTTCCACGTACTGAAATTCCCGTGATTCTGCCTGGAGATACGGAACTAATGATGAATTTCATTCACTTGATATTGGAATTATGTTCAAGTGGATTGTCACAAACGCACTGTCGGAGGGGACTTTGTCGGCCATTGAACCCGCCCATTCTGCCGGATCGCTGGCCGGGCGATCCATACCGACAGGCGTCGCCGTTCTGCTCTTGGTCCTCCTCATGGCCTGGCAATTTGCCGGCGAAAACGTCTTGCCGGCAATCACGGTCGCGATCCTGGCGCTGGCGCTCGCGGCGTTCTGCCCGGAGCCATCCTGAAGCCAGCCGCCACTGTGACGGCCTTCGCTCCAGGATCGTTGAAATAATTTCAACGCAATCCAGATTCCCGCGCGCGCCGGATGTCGCGCTTCACAGGCAACAGCCGAAAGAAAAGGACGCGGATTGCGCCGCGCCCTTACTTCTAATGCCAGATGTCGATGGCATTAGTAGTCCATCCCACCCATTCCGCCATCCGAAGTCGGCTGCTGCCGACTTCGAACATTGAAGATGCCCGATGAGAATGGCTTTAGTAGTCCATTCCCATGCCGCCGCCGCCGGGCATGGCCGGCATTGCCGGCTTGTCCTTCGGCAATTCCGCGACCATGGCTTCGGTCGTAACCAGAAGGCCGGCAACCGAGGCAGCGTCTTGTAGCGCCGCGCGCACTACCTTGGCTGGATCGACAATGCCTTTGTCGAACATGTCGACGTAATTCTCGGTCTGCGCGTCGAAGCCGTAGGTCTCCGACTTGCTCTCCAGGATCTTGTTGACCACGATCGAGCCTTCGTGGCCGGAATTCTCGGCGATCTGCCGCAGCGGAGCTTCCAGCGCCTTGAGCACGATGTTGATGCCCGCCTGCGCGTCGGGATTGTCGCTGCGCAGCTTGCCGATCGCCTTCTTGGCGCGCAGCAGCGCAACGCCGCCGCCGGCGACGATGCCTTCTTCGACGGCGGCGCGGGTGGCATTGAGGGCGTCCTCGACGCGATCTTTTTTCTCCTTGACCTCAACCTCGGTCGCGCCGCCGACGCGGATCACGGCGACACCGCCGGCGAGCTTGGCAAGCCGCTCCTGAAGTTTTTCGCGGTCGTAGTCGGAAGTGGTCTCTTCGATCTGCGCCTTGATCTGATTGACGCGAGCTTCGATGTCCTTCTTCTTGCCGGCGCCGTCGACGATCGTGGTCTTTTCTTTATCGATCACGACTTTCTTGGCACGGCCAAGCATCGCCGGCGTAACGTTTTCGAGCTTAATGCCGAGATCCTCGGCAATGAGCTGGCCGCCAGTCAGGACGCCGATGTCTTCAAGCATCGCTTTGCGGCGGTCGCCGAAGCCCGGCGCCTTTACCGCAGCGACTTTCAATCCGCCGCGCAGCTTATTGACCACGAGCGTAGCGAGCGCTTCGCCTTCGATGTCCTCGGCGACGATCAAAAGCGGCTTGCCCGACTGCACCACAGCTTCGAGAAGCGGCAGCATGGCCTGGAGCTGCGACAGTTTTTTCTCATGCAGCAGCACATAGGCATCTTCCAGCTCCGCCACCATCTTCTCGGCATTAGTGATGAAATAGGGCGAGACATAACCGCGGTCGAATTGCATGCCCTCGACAATCTCGACCTCGGTGCCGAGCGACTTTGCTTCCTCGACAGTGATGACGCCTTCGTTGCCGACTTTTTGCATCGCTTCGGCGATCATCTTGCCGACGCTGGCGTCGCCATTGGAGGAGATCGTACCGACCTGGGCGACCTCGGATGACGATCCCACTTTCTTGGCGCGGCTCTTGATGTCGGCGACCACCGCCTTAACGGCGAGATCGATGCCGCGCTTGATATCCATCGGATTCATGCCGGCAGCGACCGCCTTGGCGCCTTCCTTGACGATCGCGTGCGCCAGCACCGTCGCGGTCGTAGTGCCGTCGCCGGCCTGATCGTTGGTCTTCTGGGCGACTTCGCGCACCATTTGCGCGCCCATATTCTCGAACTTGTCCTCTAGCTCTATCTCTTTGGCGACGGTGACGCCGTCCTTGGTGATGCGCGGGGCGCCGAACGATTTATCCAGCACGACGTTGCGGCCCTTCGGGCCGAGCGTCACTTTCACAGCATTGGCGAGTGTCTCCACGCCGCGCAGCATGCGCTCGCGGGCCTCGCCGGAAAATTTAACGTCTTTGGCAACCATTTTAGATTTCTCTCTTGCGTCGTTTGAGTTGCATTGTTTGAGTTGACCGTCGTCCTTAAGGCGCGAGCAGAGCGAGCCTCGAAGGGATGAAAGTTCAGGCGACCACGCCCATGATGTCGGATTCCTTCATGATGAGGAGCTCGTCGCCATCGAGCTTGACTTCGGTGCCCGACCATTTGCCGAACAGAACGCGGTCGCCGGCCTTGACCCCCATCGGGATCAGTTTGCCGTTCTCGTCGCGGCCGCCGGGGCCGACGGCAACGACCTGGCCCTCTTGCGGTTTCTCTTTGGCAGTGTCGGGAATGATGATGCCGCCTTTGGATTTGTCCTCGGCCTCGACGCGCTTGACGACCACCCTGTCGTGGAGCGGCCGAAATTTAGTTTTCGCCATGATGACCCTCATCTGCCGCGGTTTTGCTGTTTGGGAGCGGCGCTTTTGTATCCGGAAAATATTGATATTGCGCGGCCTTAGCACTCATGAAACTGGAGTGCTAAGCGCATTGCGGAAATAAGATGCGCGGTCGGGCGTGTCAAGGCGAAGAAGTCACATACCGCGGTGGTCGGGCATCGTCGTGAGTGCAAGATCATCGGCGGACGCCGGGCCTTGGCATAATCGAGACTGCCCCAGCGCGGGCCGTGGCTTCACGATCGAGAACGTCTATTCTAAGGACGCGACACCAGCCGCCAGAGCCGGCACCGGGATATACCAATGCGCGGGCTGAGCCTCGATGAGGCTAACACTATCATCACGGCCACTTTCGCCGCCGCCAAGAAGCGCAAATGCCGCCCGATGAGCGCGATCGTGCTCGATGCAGGCGGCCGCGTGAAAGCATTTCAGAAGCAGGACGGCGCGTCGATGCTGCGCTTTGAAATCTGCTACGGCAAAGCCTATGGCGCATTGGCGCTCGGGCGGCCATCGAAGCTTGTTCTGCAAAAGGCGCGGGAAAAGCCGCTA
>CATPBC010000115.1 GCA_955652195.1 uncultured Xanthobacteraceae bacterium
GTATTGCGTACGAGTGAGTAACCATGCGTTCATTGCCTCGGCCGGCCGTCTGGCCGCAACTGGTTGCCATTTCGTTAATGGGTTTGGGTGCGGCAGGCTGTAGTGCCGATTCCGCCCGCTTCGGCGACTGGTTTGGCTCAACGAACTCATCAATGTCGCGCAGCGACGCGAGTGCCGTAAGCTCACAAACCGCCTCGGCAAGCCACATCGAGAGCAAACCACTGCCGCACTTGGCGGGTGCCGATGATGGCAGCTCCGGCGCTGGCCGCGGCACGGGTTCGTATCAGGGTTCGTACCAGCCCGCCTCGGGTTCGGCTCCATCTGCGGCGACTCAGACAAGTGCGGCGTCGGCGCGGCAAACGCACACCGCCGCGGTCCATCCCACGTCTTCGCCTACCGCCCCGCGCGGGGCACTCGTCGCGCCGTCAGTTGTGCATGTCGTGGCAGCGGGTCAGACGCTTAACAGCATCGCAAGGATCTACCACAAGCCAGTCACGCTGATCGCCAGGGCTAACAACCTTTCGGTCAATGCCAAGGTGAAAGCCGGCGACCGCATTACCATTCCGGAAATCAAGGAGGCTTCGCAGCCGGCCCCGACGCGGGCAGAGGCCGCGGCTTCGCCGCCGACCGGCACCCTCGCTATGGCAGAATCTCCGCAGACCGTGCGGATCGCTGAACCCGCTGGCTCGACCGCGCAGGACAATGCCGTGAAGACGGCGGAGCCTGCCGGCAGCCTGCCGGGCTTTCGCTGGCCGGTGCGCGGTCGCGTCATTGGCGCGTTCGGTCCCAAGCCGAATGGTGTGCAGAATGACGGTATCAATCTCGCGGTGCCGGAAGGCACGCCGATCAAAGCGTCGGAAGACGGGGTGGTCGCCTATGCCGGCAGCGAACTCAAGGGCTACGGCAATCTTGTTCTAGTCCGCCACCCCAACGGGTTCGTTACTGCCTACGCGCATGCCAGCGATATCCTGGTCAAGCGCGGCGAGGCCGTGAAACGCGGGCAGGTGATCGCACATGCCGGTCAGACCGGCAACGTTACCTCGCCGCAACTGCACTTCGAGATCCGCAAGGGCGCGACACCGGTCGACCCGTCGCAGTATTTGAGTGGGGCGTGAGTCTGACGTCAGATGACGGCGGTCAGAGGCCAGAGCTTAGAAATAGGCGCGCTGGCTTCTGATTTCCCACATCTGACGCCCGGCATCTGCTCTTTGTCATCTGTCATCTGACATCCGCACGCCCAGCCGCCCCGCCAAATCCTGAACGTATTGCCAAGCCACGCGGCCGGAGCGCGCGCCGCGCGTTGTGGCCCATTCAAGCGCTTCGCGGCGCAGTTCCGCGCCGTCGAACGGCACCCGATAATGCGCGACATATCCCTCGACCATGGCCAGATATTCGTCTTGGCTGCAGCGATGGAATCCGAGCCAAAGTCCAAAACGATCCGACAGCGATACTTTCTCCTCGACCGCCTCGCCGGGATTAATCGCGGTCGAGCGTTCGTTCTCCATCATGTCGCGCGCCAACAGATGGCGCCGATTGGACGTGGCATAGAAGATCACGTTCTCCGGGCGTCCTTCGATGCCGCCTTCGAGCATGGTTTTGAGCGATTTGTAGGAGGTGTCCTCGGCATCGAAGGAGAGGTCGTCACAAAAGACGATGAAGCGCTGGCGCGCATTGCGCAAAATACTCATCAGCTCCGGTAGCGACTCGATATCCTCCCGATGAATTTCAATGAGCTTCAGCCCGGCTGCTGGGTGTGCCTTGCCGGTCGCAGCGTGGGCGGCTTTGACCAGCGAGGACTTTCCCATGCCGCGGGCGCCCCACAGAAGCGCATTGTTGGCGGGCAGGCCGCGGGCAAACCGCTCGGTGTTCTCGACCAATAAATCGCGAACGCGGTCGATGCCCTTTAATAGAGACATGTCGACACGGTTGACGCGGCGAATCGCCGTCAGCCTTCGGCCCTCGGGATGCCATACGAAGGCCTCAGCGGTCGTGAAATCAGGTGCTGCGGGCGCAGCGGGCGCCAAGCGTTCCAGCGCGCCGGCGATGCGGGCAAGAAGCGCGGCGTCGCCGCCGCTCTCGTGAGCTTCGTCGCCGCCGGCGCGCGCCAGATTTTTAGTTGCTTTCTTGCTTGGACGCCCAAGACTTGAACGCCCAAGACTTGAACGCGCACGAGATTTGGCCATGTTTGCACCGCGTTGCGGCCTTCCCTTAGCGGGGCGGACAAGCGCCGGCAAGCCATACGGTCAAAACCTGCCAAGGTAAAAAGGGGGCTTCCGGCCACGTTGCAATTAGGCCAACGGCGGCTATAGTCCGCGCCGATTTTGCGCGCAAAATCGGCCCTTCGTCCCCGGGCGGCGCGCCGCGTCATGGGGCCCTCGGAGGAAGAATGTTCATTACGCCCGCATTTGCGCAAAGTGGCCTAGGCGGCCTGTTCGGCGGCGACTCCTCGACGATGCTCGTGCAGTTCATGCCGCTGATCCTGATCATCGTGATCATGTATTTTCTGATTCTGCGTCCGCAGCAGCAAAAGGTGAAACAGCACCAAGCGATGATCAAAGCTCTGCGCCGCGGCGACACTGTCGTTACCAATGGCGGCCTCGTCGCCAAGGTCACGAAAGTCGTCGACGACGATCAGATCGAGGTCGAGATCGCCGACGGCGTGCGCGTGCGGCAGATGCGCGCCATGGTGAGCGACGTGCGCGCCAAGGGCGAGCCGGTGAAGGAAGACAGCGCGGCTTGACTTCGACGTTCGCCGCCGCTGGGACGAAGCCAGCGGCTGCGCTGTAAATTAAGGAAAAGCCCAGTCCATGTTGTTCTTCACGCGGTGGAAGGCAGCGGCCATCTTGCTTACGGCTCTCGCAGTGTGCCTTTGCGCGTTACCGAATTTCTTTTCCGACAACGTGGTCAGACACTGGCCGAGCTGGGCGCAGCGCCACATCGTGCTCGGCCTCGACCTGCAGGGCGGTTCGCACCTGTTGCTTGAGGTCGACTCGGCGGCGGTACGCAAGGAGCAGCTGCAAGCGATAAACGACGACGTGCTGCGCGTGCTGCGTCAGGCACGCATTCCATTTACCGGCCGCGCCATTCGCGGCAACAGCGTTGAAGTGCATATCACGCGCGATGCCGACATCGATTCCGCGCTTTCCAAATTGCGCGAGCTGTCGCAGCCGCTATCTGGTTTTGCCGGCAGCACCGGACAGCGCACGATTAACGTCACCGACAGCGGCAGCACGATTACGCTCGGCCCGACCGAGCCCGCCGTTACCGAGCGTGTGCGTCAGGCGGTCGATCAGTCGATCCAGATCGTCGAGCGCCGGGTCAACGAGCTCGGTCTCGTGGAACCGACTATTCAGCGCGAAGGCACCGATCGGATCCTCGTTCAGGTGCCGGGTTTGCAGGATCCGTCACGGCTCAAGGAAATTCTGGGCAAGACCGCAAAGCTCGATTTTCGAATGGTCGATGTGTCGATGACGGCGGAGCAAGCCGAACAGGCGCATCCGGCCGATTCCGAAATCCTCGCCGGCGAAACACCAGGCCAAAAATATCTCATCGAGAAGCGCGTACTGGTCTCGGGCGGCGATCTGGTCGACGCGCAGCCGGGCTTCGATCAGCGTACTAACGAGCCGATCGTCAATTTCCGCTTCAATTCTGCTGGCGCGCGCAAGTTCGCCGAAGTGACGCAAGCCAATGTCGGAAAGCCGTTTGCCATCGTCCTCGACAACAAGGTGATCTCGGCGCCGGTTATTCGCGAGCCGATCCTTGGCGGTTCGGGGCAGATTTCGGGGAATTTCACCGTTCAATCCGCCAATGATCTCGCCATCCTGCTGCGTGCCGGCGCGCTGCCGGCGCCGCTGACGATCATCGAAGAACGCACCGTCGGTCCCGGCCTCGGCCAGGATTCGATCAACGCCGGCGAGCACGCTGCTTATGCCGGTGCGGCACTTGTCATCATTTTCATGTTCGTCACCTACGGATTATTCGGCTTGTTCGCCAATGTCGCGGTCGCAGTGAACGTCGCGATGATTTTCGGCGTCCTCTCGCTGTTGAGCGCCACCCTGACGCTTCCAGGCATTGCCGGTATCGTCCTGACGGTCGGTATTGCGGTTGATTCGAATGTGCTCATTTACGAGCGCATTCGCGAGGAAGTACGCGCCGGCCGCACCGCCATCAACGCCATCGATGCCGGCTTCTCGCGGGCGCTTGCCACTATTCTTGATTCCAACATCACGACGTTCATTGCGGCCGCTGTTTTGTTCTATATCGGCACCGGTCCGGTGCGCGGCTTTGCGGTGACGCTCGGCATCGGCATCATCACCACGTTGTTCACCGCCTTCACCTTGACCCGGCTGATCGTTGCCTACTGGGTGCGGATGTGGCGGCCCCGCGTCGTACCGATATGAGTATCGCCGCAAGCTGTGGATTGGCTTTTCGGAACGGTTCATGCCCAAAGTAAGAAGCCTCACCTGAAAGTATCGCCGTGCGCCTCCTTCGTATCGTTCCCGATGACACGAAATTCGATTTCATGCGCTTCCGGCGCATCAGCTTTCCCGTGTCGGCGATGCTGTCAATTGCGGCGATCGCGCTGTACTTCTTCCATGGACTCAATTTTGGCATCGACTTTATCGGCGGCACGCTGATGGAGGTGCAGACCAAGGCGGGCCCGGCGGATCTCGCCAAGATGCGCTCGACGATCGGTTCGCTGCAGCTTGGGGAATTCCAGCTCCAGCAATTCGGTGCGCCGGATGACGTACTGATCCGCATTTCCCAACAGCCCGGCGGCGACGAAGCGCAACAGGCGGCGGTGCAGAAAGTCCGCAATGCGCTCGGCGACGAGGTGAATTACCGGCGCGTCGAGGTGGTCGGCCCGAGCGTTTCCACCGAACTTCTGGCCTATGGCACGATTGGGCTGGTGTTGGCGATCGTCGCGATCCTGATCTATCTCTGGTTCCGTTTCGAATGGCAGTTTGCGCTCGGCGCCATGATCGCCAACGTGCACGACCTTGTGCTCACCGTCGGATTCATGTCGCTGACTGGTATCGATTTCGATCTCACCAGCATCGCGGCGCTGCTCACGATCTTGGGATACTCGCTTAACGACACAGTCGTGATCTACGACCGCATCCGTGAAATGCTGCGCCGCTATAAGCGCATGTCGATGCCAGAACTGCTGAATGCGTCGGTAAATGCCACATTGTCACGTTCCATTGTCACCCATGTCACGGTGGCGATGTCACTTCTGGCTCTATTGCTGTTCGGCGGACAGGCGATCCACAGCTTCACCGCCACGATGATGTTTGGTGTCGTGCTGGTCGGCACCTACACTTCGGTGTTTATTGCTTCGCCGATCTTGATCTATCTGGGCGTCGGCCGCGGCCGCATCGGCGGCGCAGAAGAGCTGGGGCCGCCGCCTGCGCCGGCCACGGCATCCGTGTCATCCGCGCCGCTTTCGCCGCCGCAGCGGGCTAGAGTACGCCGCTAGTGGACGAGCCCCATCTGCCGCGGCAGGTGCTCATCGACGCTCACGGCGCGGGTGGTTTTCGCTTCGCTGGAATGACGCATCGCGGTTCGTTGCTTTGTCTGCCCGACGGGATTTGGGCATGGCCGGTTGGCTCGCCCGTTGAGATCGAAGGCGAAATGCTGTCGCGCGTCTTTGCGGTCGCCGCAGATTTGGATTTCTTCATCATCGGAAGCGGTGCCGCACCATGGCGCCCACCGGACGTACTGCGCACGAGATTCCACGAAGCCCATATCGCCCTGGATGCGATGACGACTGGACCGGCCGTGCGCACCTACAACGTGATGCTGATGGAAGGCCGCCGCGTCGGCGCGGGGTTGATCGCGGTCGAATGATGCCTCGCGTCACGCAAGACGCGTTTTCCTATTGCGCCGAACTTGTTCGCAACTCGGATCGGGATCGCTTTATCGCGACGTTATTCGCGCCGGTGCAATGCCGCGCCGGCCTTCACGCTCTGTATGCATTCAGCCTTGAAGTGGCGCGAGTCCGCGATCTCGCGCGCGAAGCAATGCCAGGGGAGATTCGGCTGCAGTGGTGGCGCGAAGTTCTTCAGAGGCAACGCGAGGGCGAAGCCGGCGCGAGCCCTACTGCGGTAGCTCTCCTTAGTACAATCGAAGCTTATCGCCTGCCGGTGAACGCGCTTTTGATGCTTATCGAAGCCCGGCGGTTCGATCTTTATAATGAGCCAATGCTGACGATCGCGCAGCTTGAAGACTATGCGATTAACACTTCATCGGCGTTGTTCGATATGGCGGCGCAAGTTCTTGGCGCGGATGCTGCCGCCGCGGCACGGCCAGCGGGAATAGCCTATGCCATGACTAGCCTTTTGGCCGCGTTGCCAAAACACGCGGCGCGCCGTCAACTCTATTTGCCGCTCCAGCTCCTCGAGTCTCATGGGTTAGGTCCGGAAGATGTATTTGGCGCCCATTCGTCGGCACCGCTTAACGCGGCGGTTGCGGAGCTGCGCAGTCTGGTGCGCAGGCACCTTGACGCCGCAGCGGAGATGCTGAGGAGTCTGCCTCAGCAGGCGCTCTCTGCATTTCTTCTCATAGCGCTGGTGCGACCATCGCTCGATCGCTTGGAGCGATCCGATATTTTCACTCCAAGCATGCTCGCGCCCTGGCGTCGTCAATGGCTGATGTGGCGCGCTGCGCGAAACTTAAACCGGCTGGCGAGTTGATTGCGCTTAATCGGTCGCTGACTGCTCGGGCCTGTTACCCTGCCGTTGGCGTTTGAAATTGATTCACTTCTAACAGAGTCAAAAGGCGAAACGGTCGCGCAGGTTACGCCTGTCCGACACAATACGAGCCACGATCGCGCGTTCAGCCTCGGTGCGGATCAGCGAATCGATCAGGTCGAGCTGATTCATCGCCACCAGTTCAAGAATTTCGCTGCGAATTTCGCCTTGCTTGTTGCGAGGCAGAGACTCCACGACCTGCAAATGCTCAGGTTTCCCATCGCCGAGAAATTCGAGCAATTCATACTCGGTCGCGGCTCCTTCGATAAAGGCATAGAGACCGGTGCCGGTACGGCGATCGGGAAACGCCACAATGGCGACTTCGCGAACCAGTGGATGCGTGCGCAAGCGCGCGGCGATTACTGGCGCTTGTTGGGTGAATCGCGTGCCGCGGCCCTCGCGGTCGGTGAAATTTAATCCGCGGGTGATCGCGTAATAAAGCTTTTTCCCGGTGGTCATCCATAGCCGGGTAATGAGTGTCTTACGCGCCAGAACGCGGCGCTCGGCGGCTGTCAACGCGGTTGGCGCATAGCGGCGCTTATGCTTGAGCAGGTGGCGCAAATCTTCGTAACGGGCGAGACGAAACAATCGGCTGCGGCGGTGAAAGAACGCCGCTAGCTGAAAATCGGTGAGGTAGGCCCGCCCGTGCGCATAGAGCCAGTTCTGTTCCTTGGCGAGATCGTTATGCGCAATCCCGGCGCGGTGGAGGAGCCGTAAGGCGGCTTTCGCCGAACGGAAATAAGCGGCTTCGCCGTAAGGTTTCGCAATATGCAGCGGCACGCCATCGATCCAGCCGCGCAAGAGGAATTGCCGTCCGGCAAGCAACAGCGGCGGCGCGACCTCGAGCACGCCCGCCACAGCCAGCGCCCGGCGCTCGCGTCGGAATAGTTCTTTGGCCAGGGGGCGGCTCCACCACGGCACCTCTTCAAGATGCCGCAGTACGGCATCGACTTCGCCGCGTTCGGTGCGAAAGCGCCCGCGCTCGATCGTGGAAAACACGTCGCGCTTAAGTACAGTCGTGGATCGCCAGCGGCCTCCGAGTTTCTCCGGATTTTCAGTCATACCGATTTGTAACATGCGAGGGGCTATTCCGCCGCAGCGGGAACGCGGCCGAATTGCCAGTTTTCGAGGTCCTGGAGCGCCCGCGCGCAGAGCGCACGCTTTCTGGCATCTGTCTTCGTCCTGCCGCGCAAGCGGCTGCCGTCGGCATTCTTGTCTACATGATTGGCCAGTGTTCGCGCGAGTGGCGGAAACAATCCGAAATTGACATTCATCGGCTGGAACGATCGCGGACCGGCATCGATCGTTTCGATATGTCCGCCGGTGATATGGGTGAGCAGCGCACCGTGCGCGGTGGTCGGCGGCGGCGGAATTATGTCGTTCCCGAATCGCTCTGCGGCCGCGAAACGGCCGGCGAGCAGGCCAATCGACGCGGATTCGACGTAGCCTTCGCAGCCGGTGATCTGTCCGGCAAAGCGCAACCGCGGCTCAGCTCGTAACCGCAAGGTACCGTCCAATAGCTTCGGCGAATTGAGAAAGGTGTTGCGATGCAAACCGCCGAGACGGGCGAATTCGGCCTTCGCCAAGCCCGGAATCATTCGAAAGATGCGCGCCTGCTCGGCATGTTTCAGCTTGGTTTGAAAACCTACGATGTTAAACAGCGTCCCGAGCCGGTTATCCTGACGAAGTTGCACCACGGCATAGGGTCTGCTCTCGGGGCAATGTGGGTTCGCCAGCCCGAATGGCTTCATTGGCCCGTGACGCAATGTTTCGCGCCCGCGCTCGGCCATCACCTCGATCGGTAAACAGCCGTCAAAGTACGGCGTCGGCATTTCAAAACCGTGAAACGCGGTCTTCTCGCCGGCGAGCAGCGCATCGACGAAATTCTCGTAGTCGGCTTTGGTGAACGGACAGTTGATGTAATCGGCGCCGGAACCTGCCGGACCGACCTTGTCATAACGCGATTGAAACCACGCGATATCCATATCGATGGAGTCGCGATAGACGATCGGCGCGATCGCGTCGAAGAATGCCAGGGCGTCTTCGCCGGTCAGTCCTCGGATCACATCGGTCAGACCCGGCGAGGTCAGCGGACCCGTGGCAATAATCACGCTGTCCCAATCATGGGGAGGGACGGCAACCTCCTCGCGGCTGATCTCGACGAGCGACTCGGCATCAAGAGCCGCCGTAACTGCTTCGGCAAAACCGTCGCGATCGACGGCGAGCGCGCTCCCGGCAGGGAGCTTGTTCGCGTCGGCGGCGCGCATAATGAGCGAATCAAGCCGGCGCATCTCGGCATGCAAAAGGCCGATGGCGCTGCCTTCCGCATCGTCGGAGCGGAACGAGTTCGAGCAAACGAGTTCCGCGAGCCGCGCCGTCTTATGAACCGCGGTCGAGCGGGCCGGCCGCATTTCATGGAGCACCACGGGAACATTGCGCTGCGCCAACTGCCAAGCAGCCTCGCAGCCGGCGAGACCGCCGCCAATGACATGAACCGGCCGCAATCTATTCATCGCTTCCATCGGGCCATTCGCCACTACACGACAATGTGACGGGAATAAATTAGGCCACGCGTCGCTCTACGACAACGTGACGGGACGAACACCTTAGGCCGTGGTGTTAACCACCGGGACGATTTCGCGGCGGGGAACTTCCGCATGTTGGATGTAGTGGGGTCCGCGGCACACCGCCGGGCCGTAGCGGCGACGTTTGATGTGGAGATCCTGTCACTTGCGACAGCCAACCCGCCGTTTCGCCTAGCGCAATCTGAAGCCGCCTTTCGCGCCAAACAGCTTTTTCCGCATCTGAGGAAGCTCTGGCCGCTTTACGAGAATACCGGGATCGAATTCAGGTACAATTGCGAACCGATCGAATGGTACTTAAGGCCGCATAGCTGGGAGGAGCGTACCCAGTCGTTTCGTCGGCACGCACTCGATCTCCTGGAACAGGTGACCGTGAAAGCGACCGAAGCGGCCGGCGTCGGTCTCAATGCGATCGACATGATCGTGACGAATACGATCACCGGGCTGGCGATCCCAAGCCTCGATGCCATGCTGCTCAACCGGCTCAAACTGCCGCCGACCGTCGAACGGCTGCCAATGTTCGGACTCGGCTGCGGCGCCGGAGTTGCAGGCCTTGCTCGCGCCGCGCGCCTGGCTCACGCCAAGGACGGCGCGCTCGTCTTATTTCTCACAGTAGACCTCTGCAGCCTGTGCTTGCGGGTCAACGATCCGAGCCCCGCCATGTTCGTCTCCTCCGCTTTGTTTGGCGACGGCGCCGCGGGCCTCCTTCTGCACAATACGAGCAACGGCTCGCGCGCTGGGCCGCGCATCCTGGCGAGCGGCGAATGGTGCTGGCAAAATACCGAGCACATCATGGGTTGGGACATTAAGGATGACGGTTTCGGTATTGTGCTCAGTCCGGAATTACCGTCGCTGATGAAGAAAGAACTGGCGCCGGCACTGCAAGGTTTTCTTGATCGTAACGGCCTGTCGATCGGCGATTTCAACGGCTTTCTGTTTCATCCCGGCGGCCGCAAATTGCTTGAGACGATGGAGGAGGTGCTTGGGCTTACGCGCGACCAGCTTCAGCACTCGTGGGAGGTGCTGCGCCATTATGGCAACATGTCCTCCGCGACGGCGCTGTTCGTGCTCGATCATGCAGTGCGAACGGGAGCATGCGGCCCGCATCTGCTGGCGGCGTTCGGTCCGGGTTTTTCTGCTTACTTCCTCGCGGTCGAGCTGTGATCGATTTTGGCTGGGGCGCGGCTCTGCTTGCTTATCTCACGCTCCAGCGTATCGCCGAATTGTGGTGGGCAAGACATAACGAACGCAGGTTGTTTGCAGCGGGCGGCATAGAATACGGCCGCTCGCACCTTCCGCTCATCGTGCTTGTTCACGCCGCCTGGATCGTCGGAATGTGGGCATTAGCTTATGATCATTCCGTCAATCTGTTCTTTTTCGCGTTGTTTATTGCTCTGCAAATCGCACGATTTTGGGTCTTGCTGACGCTGGGACGTCGCTGGACTATACGCATCATCGTGGTGCCTGGTGAGCGCCTGGTGGCGCGCGGCCCTTATCGATTTCTACGCCATCCGAACTATGCGGTTGTCACCGGCGAGATTGCGGCTGTGCCGTTGGCACTCGGGCTGCCGATCTATGCGCTGGTTTTTTCCCTTCTCAATGCCGCGGTTCTCGCGATCCGCATCTCGGCGGAAAATGCCGCGCTCGGGGCGCTGGCCTCCGACCGACCCCGGTAAAACAATCGCGCTGTTGGCGGGCCATGGGGCCTCTGCTATAGCACCGCAAGTCTATAGCGTCGCAAGTCTATAGCATCGCAAGTCTGTGGCACCGCACGCGCATCGAAAGGCCGCGGCTCATGTCAGTCGATACCGAAACCGTCCGCCGTGTTGCGCATTTGGCGCGAATCGCGGTTGCCGAGGGTGAGCTGGAAAACCTTCGTGGCGAGCTCAACGCGATTCTGGCCTTTGTCGAACATCTGGCGGAAGTCGACATAGCGGGCGTCGAGCCGATGACCTCGGTAACGCCGATGGCGTTGAAGACGCGGGAAGACAAAGTCACCGACGGCGGTATTGCCGATGCGATCATCGCCAACGCGCCGGCGCATGAACATCACTTCTTTCTTGTTCCAAAAGTGGTGGAATAGACCGATGTGCCTAGCTTGTGAACAAGATGCGATCTGGCTCCAATATCTGGAGAGCCAGGGGCTGCTCAAGCCGGACGACCCGGCCGCCGTGGAAGCGCTGTTTGCTGGATTTCCAGTGCAGCCATTGCCGATGCAGTCGGAAGCGGTCGTCACAGTACAGAACGATACGTCCTCGGCGGCCGAACCAAACCCGTTCTTCTGCGACGATCCAAAGTCTGGATGATCGATCTTATCTCGCTCACGCTGGCGCAAGCGCGTGACGCGCTACGCAAGAAGGACTTTTCCGCGACAGAACTGGTCGAAGCTTATCTCGCGGCTTTGGAAAAAGCGCGAGCGCTGAATGCTTTCGTCCTGGAAGCCCCGGAGCATGCCCGCGCGATGGCGCGCGTCTCGGACGACCGGTTGGCAAAAGGCGAGGGTGGTCCGCTCGAAGGAGTGCCACTCGGAATCAAGGATTTGTTCTGCACCGAAGGCGTACGTACCACTGCCTGCTCCCATATTCTCGATAATTTCGTCCCGTCTTATGAATCGACCGTCACTGCAAATCTATGGCGCGATGGCGCGGTGCTGCTCGGCAAGACCAATGCCGACGAATTCGCAATGGGCTCGTCGAATGAAACGTCCTATTACGGGCCGGTCCTATCGCCTTGGCGGCGGCGCGGCTCGACGACCAAGCTGGTCCCGGGCGGTTCATCGGGTGGTTCTGCGACGGCTGTAGCGGCCCGCCTCAGCGCCGGCGCGATCGGGACCGATACCGGCGGCTCCATTCGCCAACCGGCAGCTTTTTGCGGCATTGTCGGCCTCAAGCCGACTTACGGGCGTTGTTCGCGTTGGGGAATAGTTGCATTCGCCTCCTCGCTCGATCAAGCAGGGCCATTTGGCCGCACCGTTCGCGATTGCGCGATTCTACTGCGCTCGATGGCCGGTCATGATCCCAAGGACACGACCTGCGCGGACCTTCCGGTCCCGAATTACGAAGCCGCGATCGGCCGTTCGGTCAAAGGCATGCGCATCGGCATTCCCAAGGAATATCGCATGCCGGGCATGGCGGCTGAGATCGAAGCGCTGTGGCGGCGCGGCGCCGACTGGCTCAAGGACGCAGGTGCGGAATTGGTCGAAATTTCGCTGCCGATGACCAAATATGCGCTCCCGGCCTATTACATCGTTGCGCCCGCCGAAGCCTCGTCCAATCTCGCGCGCTATGACGGCGTGCGTTACGGTTTGCGGACCGCCGGGCGCGACATCATCGAAATGTATGAGCAGACCCGTGCCGCGGGGTTCGGCAAGGAGGTGCGCCGGCGCATCATGATTGGCACTTACGTGCTCTCCGCCGGTTATTACGATGCCTATTATCTGCGGGCGCAAAAGGTACGCACGCTGATCAAGCGCGATTTCGAAACCGCCTTTGCCGCGGGCGTCGACGCGATCTTAACGCCGACCACGCCCTCGGCGGCATTTGCGCTGGGCGAAAAAAGCCGTGCCGATCCGATCGAGATGTATCTAAACGACGTGTTCACGGTAACAGTGAACATGGCGGGTTTGCCGGCCATTTCTGTGCCGGCTGGCTTGGACAGCCAGGGTTTGCCGCTCGGGCTGCAACTGATCGGACGGCCTTTCGCCGAGGAGACGCTGTTTGCGCTCGGCGCCGCAATTGAGCAGGCTGCCGGATCGTTTGCTCCCGAGAAATGGTGGTAGCGGAAGTCCGTCGCCGCATGACGCCCGCCGCATTCAAGCAATCGCTTAACAGGAAAACGCCTCCGGCCGGTGTCTCTACTGCGCTGCAAGCGCTGTGGTGGGCGGCCGGCGGCGACTGGGACAAAGCACATCGCATCGTGATGAGCGGACATGACCAGGAATGCGCGTGGGTGCACGCCTATCTTCATCGCGTCGAGGGCGATCTGGATAATGCGGCCTATTGGTATCGTCAGGCGCGCCGCAAAGCAGCGACGGGTGAGCTCTCGTCGGAGTGGGATGAAATCGTTGCCGCACTGCTGCAGGACCGGCGACGGTAACAAAATGGGACGTCACTCGGTCCCGGCAACGCCCGCGGCCCTCACGACCTTGGCCCAGCGCAGCATTTCGTCGTTGATGAAAGCCTGTAGCGTGCTAGGCGGCGGGCTGGTCTGTGGCGCCAAGCCGAGGAAGATCAAACGATCGCGAATCTCGGGTCGAGATTCTACGGCGCGAAAAGCATCGTAGAGTTTTGTCACGATAGGGGCCGGCGTGTGCGCGGGCGCGACTACCATTCCCCAACCCGCGGCGTCGAAACCGGGCACTCCGGCCTCGGCCAGCGGCGGGATATCGGGCGCCGAAGGCAGGCGCGTTGCCGAGGTCACGCCAAGGGCGCGCACCTTGCCCGCTTTGATCAGCGGCAACGCCGGCGCGGGATCGGCAAACATCAGCGTGATATGCCCGCCGATCACATCAGTGAGAGCCGGTGCGCTGCCTTTATAGGGCACATGCGTCATCTCGATTCCGGTTATGCTCTTGAACATTTCGGCAAAGAGCTGATGCGGCGAGCCGGCGCCGCCCGAGCCATAGGTCAGCGATCCCGGATGGGCTTTGGCGTAGCTGATCAGATCGGCGACGGATTGGACTGGCAGCGAGGGATTGACGACCAGGACAAAAGGAACTCTGGCGACTAACGCGATCGGGGTGAAGTCCTTCCGCGGATCGTAGGATAATTGTTTATAGAGCGTCGGGCTGATTGCCAGCGACCCACTGCCCGCCATTACAAGTGTGTAGCCGTCAGGCGCGGCTTTGGCGGCGTCCGCGGTGCCGATCGTGGATCCGGCGCCAGGTCGGTTCTCGACCACGACCGGCTGCCCAAGGAGGTCGCCGACGCCAGGCGCGAGCTCTCGACAAAGCGTATCGATGGCCCCGGCGGGTGGCCATGGCGCGATGAGCGTAATCCGGCGCGAGGGATAATCCGCTGCGTTCGCCGGCACTAGCGCGAGCGCCAAACCGGCAATGGCCAGCACCACGTTTAGCCTGCGATGCAAATTTCCCCCCGAACTTCATACCCGTGTGGACCGAGCCAGGGCATCCTCATTGGCTCGTGTCCCACTGCATTGAACAGCATAGTTGCGATGGGGCTGTTAGAGCAATCGTGCCGCGGTATACGTCATTTGCGAAGGTCCATCGGCTTGTCCAGTTGGCGGCCCGCGAGTTCGATGATTTGGTGGCGCCGCCGCGGCAGCGCCTCCGGATATTCGCGTTGAAGAAAGCCGATAAATTTTTCGCGGAGTTCAGCACAGAGATTCGATGTATCGCCGACGCTTGCTGCCGTGACGAGGAGGCGCAGCTCGATGGCTTCAGCACTGGTATTGGTGACCTGCACATTGACGAGCTTGCCGTCCGGCTGCTCGGTTTGTCCGACCAGTTCGACGGCCTTGTCGCGAATACGGTCGATCGGCGCGGTGTAATCAAGGTAAAGCAGCACGCTGCCGACGTTAGCTCCCGCCTGCCGCGTCCAGTTGTAGAATGGCTGTTGAATGAAATAATTGAGCGGCACGATCAGCCGTCTGAGATCCCATAGGCGGATGACGACATAGGTTGCGGTGATTTCCTCGATCCATCCATATTCATTTTGAACCGTAACGGCATCTTCAAGCCGGATTGGCTGCGTCATCGCCAGCTGAATCCCGGCGATGAGATTACTCAGGACCGGTTGGGCGGCGAGGCCGAAAATCACGCCGGCGACGCCGGCGGATGCAAATAAGCTGATCCCATACTGGCGTACCGTATCGAACGTCATGAGGGCAAAGCCCAACGTCAGCAAGACGACGATCGTGTCGAGCACCCGCACCAGCACGCGCACCTGCGTCACGTGCTTGCGCGCGAGTAG
Source organism: uncultured Xanthobacteraceae bacterium (assembly GCA_955652195.1). GTDB lineage: Bacteria > Pseudomonadota > Alphaproteobacteria > Rhizobiales > Xanthobacteraceae > BOG-931. The sequence continues at coordinate 15,265 of CATPBC010000115.1, forward strand.
ATTGTCTGGAACGTCTGTGCGGAAGTTGCGCAGATAGAGATTGGCGCCGACATGCAGCACCTTCAGGCTTATCCAGCCGATTAAGCAAATAGTGCCCAGCGCCAGGCAGTGAACAAAATAAACTTGCCGTCAGGACCGAGCGGCGCGGCCGGCAGGGCGATGGCAAGCGCCAAGAGCAAGAGGGCCAACCGTATCGGATTTTTCGTCGCATCGAGAACTCGGTTCAAATACGGCCGGCGACCCCGGAATAACCGATGTAAGAACGCGAGGACGCCAGCATGCACAAGGCATGCAACAACAAAAATGCCAACCAGCAATGTCGCCCAAATCGCCCAGGCTGGCGCGAAGGACAAGGCGTTGCCGAGGTCGTTTAGTTCTGTTTGAAAGCTTTTGGCTATGTTTTGCCACATGACACAAAATATAATTGAAAACGCCCGGTCAAACCGGCGGTTTCATTGGTTTTTTCCGCGCTGGACAGCTTTGCCGCCAACTGGCAATTACTAGTTCGGTATCGAATCTTCGCAAGCAAAAGACCGCGCTTTGTTGCGAGCGTCTTTGACGCATTTTTCGAAGAACTTGGTTTAGGCCTCCATCGGATGAAAACCTTTCTACAGCGGCTGTTCACCTGGTGGAACAGTCAAACGTTTGGAACGCAACTGTGGACTTGGCTCTACGGCGAGCTCGTCGGGCACGACGAACTTGGTAATCGCTATTACCGGACTAAGAACGGAAAGATCGATCCGGCGCTTGGTATTAACCGTCGTTGGGTGATCTATAAGGGTATCGCCGAAGCATCACTGGTTCCACCAAGCTGGCACGGCTGGCTCCATCACATCGTCGACACGCCGCCAACACAGGAGCAAGTAAAGTCATA
>CATPBC010000116.1 GCA_955652195.1 uncultured Xanthobacteraceae bacterium
CGGCAGCGTTGCGAATGTGATGGCCTCGTCGACGCGGTTGAGGCGGTCGATCGCGTCCTTGTCGAGAACGAGAACGCCGGCGGTTCGTGCGAATAAATTTGCGCGGCCGGTGAACGCACGATCAACATGGACCCCCTCGCCCGCGACCGCCTGGGCAATCTCGGCAGCGGCGATGTCTTCGGCAACGTCGCCGGGTTCAAGCCGCGCGGCGACAACTTTTTTGTTTAAGGATTCTGCGAGTGCCGAGATCTACACCGGCCCGATCAGCGTGCCCTTTTTGAGCACCAGACCGCCTTGGCGGATGCTGTGCACGGCCGTAGCGCCGATGGCGTTTTTCAGGGAGACCGCGCCGAATTTCATGATGCGGCTGTTACGGCGGTGGGCGCCGCAGCGCGCGTACCCCCAGGTTCGATCTCGGCCGCTTCGTGCAACCGTTCGGTGATCTGCGCCATGATCGCCACCGCGATTTCCGCGGGCGATACCGCGCCGATATCGAGCCCGATCGGCGCATGAATGCGCGAAATATCGGCTTCGCTCAGACCCTGCGCCTTGAGCCGCTCGACGCGCCGCGCGTGGGTTTTTCGCGAGCCTAGCGCGCCGATATAGAAACAATCGCGCGATAGCGCGTGGGTAAGCGCGGGGTCGTCAATCTTCGGATCGTGGGTCAGCGCCACGAAGGCGGTGTAGCGGTCCACGTTCAGCCGCGGCAATGCCTGGTCCGGCCATTCGGCGATCACCTTCACGTCTGGAAAGCGCTCCAGGGAGGCGAACGCGGTGCGCGGATCAACGATGGTCACGTCGTAGCCAAGCAAGTTGCCGATCGGCGCTAGCGCCTGGCTGATGTGGACTGCGCCGGTAATCACGAGCTGCGGCGCAGGCACATAGACGGTGAGAAACACGCGGCCTTCCGCGCTGTCCGCCATGCCGCTCTTGCCGGTGCGCAAATGCTCGGCGAGAGCGGAGCGCAGCGGATCGTTGCCGATATCTGCAGCTTTCACGAACCGTTGCTTGCCGTTCTCGACATTGGTGATCACGATCGCGGCGCGGCGCGCGGCGCGTTCGGTATTGAGCCGGGTCAGGATGTCGAGCTTCATGACTGCGCTTCTGTTATCCCAAACTGTAGCCGTCACCCTGAGGGGCGAGCGAAGCGAGCCTCGAAGGGCGACGGCTCGGGCCGTGCATCCTTCGAGGGCCGCGGAGCTTGTCATCGGGCCGGCCACTTCGGGCCGGACCCGTTGGCGGCCGCCTCAGGATGACGGATTACTACTCCACCTTTTCCACGAATACCCGGATCGTGCCACCGCACGACAGACCGACTTGCCACGCGGTCTCGTCGGCAACGCCGAATTCCAGCATTTTCGGCTTGCCGCTTTCGATCACGTCCAGCGCCTCGGCAACCACCGCGCCTTCGACGCAGCCGCCTGATACCGAGCCAAGAAAATTACCCTCGGCATCAATAACTAGATTCGAGCCAACCGGACGGGGCGCCGAACCCCAAGTCTCGACCACGGTGGCGAGTGCGACCTCACGGCCGCTGTTGCGCCAATCCTCGGCGGCTTTGAGAATGTCGGTGTCGGTTGCCAGCATGCAAAGTCTCCTCGGCGAATAACGAATAGTGAGTAGGGTTAAAATAGGCGTTGGTGTTCCTATTCGCCACTCGCTTTCGCCATTCGCGCCATCTCACGCCACCTTACGCAGCCAGACTTTCGGGTTGGCCGAGCTGTCGCCGCCGTGCTGGAGCGCGGCCACCAGGCCGGCCATCGATTCGAGATTGTGGATCGGCCGCATTTCGTCGACATGCGGCAGCATGGCTTTGATGCCGCGGGCGCGCGCCTCGAACCCCTCGAAGCGAAGCAGCGGATTGAGCCAAATCAGCCGGCGGCAAGACCGGTGCAGCCGGTCCATTTCGAAGGCTAGCGTCTCGTCGGCGTCGCGCTCGAGACCATCGGTAATCAGCAAAACCACGGCGCCTTGCGCCAACACACGCCGCGCCCAGAGCCTATTGAACGCGCGCAGCGAGGAGGCAATGCGGGTGCCGCCGGACCAATCCGGCACGGCCGCCGAGCAGGCAGCGAGCGCATCGTCCGGATCGCGCTCGCGCAGCGCGCGCGTCACATTGGTAAGCCGCGTGCCAAACAAAAACGTGCTGACGCGCTTTCGCGCATCGGTCAGCGCGTGCAGAAAATGCAAGAAGATGCGGCTGTATTGGCTCATCGAACCGGATATATCGAGGAGCGCCACGAGCGGCGGCGGCCGCGTCTTCGGGCCGATGAAGCGCAGATCGATGAAATCGCCGCCGCCTTTCATGCTGGCCCGCAAGGTACGGCGAATATCGATCAGATGACCGCGCCGATGCGGAGTGAGCCGCCGCGTTCGCAATTCGGCGAGCGGCAGCACCAGGCGTTTCATTGCGTCCTTGGCGGCAGCAATCTCCGCCGTGGTCATCTGCGCGAAATCCTTGCGTTGCAGCACCTCGCGGTCGGAAACGGTCAGGCGGGCGTCCAGCTCGACCTCGCGGTCTTTCTTCAGTTTGTCGTCGAGGCCTGCGAACAGCGCCTCATGCACGCGCGTGGCGCCGGCTTGCGGCGCCTGCTGTGGCCCTGCCGGCGCTTGCGGCAGCATCATTGCCAAAAGCTGATCAACATAGCCACGGCGGCGGAAAAAGATGCGGAAAGCCTGGTCGAACAGCACCGAATGCTCGTGCCGCTTCACGAACACCGCGTGCAGCGTCCAATAAAAATCGTCACGCGTGCCAATGCCAGCCACGCGCAACGCTTCCAGCGCATCGAGGACTGAACCGGGTCCGACCGGGATGCCGGCCGCGCGCAGCGCACGAGCGAAGTAAACGATGTTCTCGGCGAGACGGCCGCTTGTAGTCTCACCTTCTCTCTTGAGGGAGGGATCGGCTGGCGCGGCCGGACGGGGGGGTGATGGATCAGTCATACATCCAGCAATTCTATCTCCGGCTCTCGACTGTCCTTCCCCCCAAGGGGAAAGCAAACGAGGAGGTACCTCACTCCGCCGCGCGCAGCTCGGATCTCACCTCGTCGAGCAATTCCTTGACCTTCGAGCCTTCCAGCCGCGCGATGTCGTCCTGATATTTAAGCAGCACGCCGAGCGTTTCGGACACCGTCGCCGGGTCGAGCGCTGTGACGTCGAGTTCGGACAGCGCGCCGGCCCAGTCGAGCGTTTCGGCGACGCCCGGCGCCTTGAACAGATCCTGCTTCCGCAGCGCCTGCACGAATCCGACGACTTGCTGTGACAGCTTCTTGCCGACGCCGGGCACCTTGGCGCGCACGATCGATAATTCGCGCTCCGCGTTCGGATAGCCGACCCAGTGATAAAGACAGCGGCGTTTAAGCGCATCGTGGACTTCGCGCGTCCGATTCGACGTGATGACAACGACCGGCGGCCGCTCGGCTTTGACTGTGCCCATTTCCGGGATCGTCACCTGAAAGTCGGCAAGCACTTCGAGCAGAAAAGCTTCGAAGGCTTCGTCAGTGCGATCGATTTCGTCGATCAAGAGCACCGGCGCGCCGGCAGTGTCCGGTTCGAGCGCTTGCAACAGCGGTCGCTTGATCAGAAAGCGCTCGGAGAATACGTCGTGCTCGAGCCGTTTGCGGTCGTGCTCGCCTTCGGCTTCGGCGACGCGGATCGCGATCATCTGCGCGGCATAGTTCCATTCGTAGACCGCAGCGGCGATATCGAGGCCTTCATAGCACTGCAGTCGGATCAAGCGGCGATTGAGCGTAGCGGACAGGACCTTAGCGATTTCGGTCTTGCCGACGCCGGCTTCGCCTTCGAGGAAAATCGGCCGGCCCATCTTGAGCGCGAGATAAAGAACCGTGCCGAGCGAGCGGTCGGCGAGATAATCGGCTTCGGCCAACAGATCGACGGTTGCATCGATTGAGGCGGGCAGCGGCCGCGGCGAAATGTTGTTCATGCCGGCAATGTAATCATCGCGGCCGGTCTTGTCCCGTTCGTTCGGCAAATCCTTTGCGCATGGCAAACCGGCAAAGAACTGGGAACGACTTGCGACCCCACCTTAATCCTCCCCCTTTCAGGGGGAGGAAGATGCCAGCGGCTTGCATTTCTCTCCCCCTGAAAGGGGGAGAAATAGTGTGGGGGTCCGTTTGCTGGCAGGCGTAATCACCCGACAGGCTTGCCAATCGCTTCTGCGACCGCCCGGCGCGCCAGCACGCCGACGAGATGCGCGCGATATTCGGCGCTGCCGTGGATGTCGCTGTTCATGCCGTCGGCCGGAATGGTCACGCCTTCGAGCGATTTCGGCGAGAAACGTTTCTTAAGCGCCTCCTCGAACGAGGTCACGCGGAACACGCCTTTGGCGCCGGCGCCGGTCACCGCGACCCGCACCCCGGCCGCCGTGCGCGCCACGAAGACGCCGACGATCGCGTAGCGCGAGGCCGGGTTCCTGAATTTCTGGTAGTTGGCCGCCTGCACCTTCGGGAAGCGCACCGCGGTGACGATCTCGCCGGGCTGCAATGCGGTCTCGAACATGGCGGTGAAGAACTGGTCGGCGCCGATCTCGCGCTTGTTGGTGCGCACCGTCGCGTTGAGCGCGACGACCGCGGCCGGGTAGTCGGCGGCCGGGTCGTTGTTGGCGATCGAGCCGCCGATCGTGCCGCGGTTCCTGACCGCCGGGTCGCCGATCATCCCGGCCATCGCCGCGAGAGCCGGGATGCCGCGCTTCACGACATCCGAGCGGTTGACGTCGGCGTGCCGGGTCATCGCGCCGATGATC
>CATPBC010000117.1 GCA_955652195.1 uncultured Xanthobacteraceae bacterium
CGCGCGATAGCGGTGATCGAAATACGGCAGGACCAGATAATTGGCGACGAACGCGACTACAAATATCGTAAACACTACGGCCCAGGCGCCGACAGTCCGCGTCAAGCGCGCGGTATCGAAGTTGACGCGTGCCGCCATCACGAGCCAAAGGCCGAGGAAGAGCCACAGCGGGTAGCCCCACATCGCTACCGCGCCGCGGCCCGTAACCGCGGTGAGCGCAATTATCGTCAGCGCCGGACCGAAAGCCAACAGCGTCACGATGCGACGGTCAAAAGGATCAATCGAACTTTTCTTTGCCTCACGTGGCCAGAACAGCGCCGCGGCGGTGAATAATGATGGCAGCAAGAAGAAAATCTGACTGCCGAGGAAGACGGAAGGATGCAGCACGTGATCGAACCAGCCACGTATCGGCGCGGCACGATGGCTGGCATATGCGAACGGCAGGAAATCGCTTTGGAATAGCCACAGGATATGCGGCGATGCGACAAGCAGCGCGACTAACAGCGCAAGCCACGGTCCGGGCGTCGCCCAGGCGCGGCGCGCTTGGCGGTCGAACAGCATGAACAGCGCATAGGGCAGCGCCAGCACAATCACAAAATATTTTGCCCATACCGCGCCGCCGACGGCGAAGCCGAGCAACGTCCAAGAGCCGAGACCGCCGCGCCGGAGCGCGGCATGAAAGGCGTAACCGGCCAGCGCCCAGAACGGTAACTGAATGACGTCGTGATTAAATTTCACCGCCGTGTATTGGAAATAATGCAACCCGTCGATAATCAGGATGCCGACCAATGCGCCTACCGCGCCGACGAGCCGCCGTGACAAGGCGAAAACCAGGGCAAAAGCGATCAGCACCGCCGCCTGCGCAGTGGCGTAATAGGCGATTTCGGCGCCGAACGCGCGATGCATCGCCTCAACCAGCCACCATGGTAAAGGCGGCAGCTTGTCATAGCCGAGCTGCCACTCGCGGCCGTAAACGAGCGCCTCGATCAAATCGAGCGGCAGGTTGGCGTAAAGCAGCGCAGGTAATATCGTCCACACTGTAAAATGTAAGACCAGGAACATGCCGAACGCCGCGCCAGGCCGGCGCTCGGCCCAGCGGATCAACGCGGCGGTCGGGGTCGGCGCTGAGCGGCGCACGGCGGCGAAAATTTCGGGCATCTCGTTAATCGCTCGTCAGATTTTCCCTTATAAAAGCACCGCCGGGCATGCGCTACGTTTAGCATGCACGATTTCGGAACTTGCAGCCTGCCCCGCGCTTGTGAACACTGGTAGCGTCGGGCATGGCCCGAAGCGGAGGTAGTTCGCCACATGGTGCGCATTAGCGCCTTCTTGATCGCCTTGTGCATGGTGCTGATTGCCGCCTCGCTCGGCGTCGTTGTCTATGCGCGGTTCGGCTTTACCGGCGCAGAGTCGGCACTGGCGGGGGTTGGTGCGCTTACTGCGCTTACCGTCTATTACGCGGTCGCCGCCCGCAGGAATGATCGCCTGGAAACGAGCAACCAGCTTGCCAAGCTGGCGCGCGGCTCCGGCGATCTGGCAGGCCAGCTTGCCGAGTTCGGCCGCCGTTTGAACGCGATCGAAGGCAAAGTTGACTCAGTGGTCGATCGCGCGGTTACGAGCTCTCAACCGCTGGCCGAGGAAGTCGAGCAACTCGCTACATCCGTCGAGCAGCTTACCACCTCGGTAGCGGCACATGACGCCGCACTGCGCGATCACTCGACGAACCGACACTCTACGGTCGAACACCTCCCGGCCATTATTGCGGCCGAAGCGTCGACCAATCCGCCTGCGGTAGCGCGGTTGCAGTTTGCCGCATCCACTGCCGCATCTACTGCCAGAGCGACGCCGACCAACGGCAAGACCGCCCCCGTCGCGGGATTTGACCGCGAGATGATGATGGAGGCGCTGCAAAACGCCATTGCGGCGGACATTATCGAACTTTACCTCCAGCCCGTGGTGACGCTGCCCCAGCGCAGATTGCGTTACTACGAGGCGGTGGCGCGGCTCCAAGCCGGCAACGGCGAGATCATTGGCGTAGGCGACCTCCTGTCCGAGCCGCAAGCCATGACGCTTATCGCCAAGCTCGATTATCTTGCCGCGGGGCGCTGCGTCCAAATCGTGCGCCGCCTGTTGCTGCAAAAACGCGAGGTCGGGCTGTTTTGCAATGTCGCAGCGGCGACGCTGGCCGATGCCAGCTTCTCGAAGTTTCTTGCATTGATGGACGCCAATCGCGCTATCGCCGCAGCGCTGGTCTTTGAATTCACCCAGAGCGCGGTGCGTGAAATGGGCCCGGTCGAGCACGCAAGCCTTGCTGCACTCGCCGAACGCGGTTTCCGCTTTTCGATGGATAACCTTAGCGACCTTCGCGTCAACGCTCGTGAGTTGAACGAGCGTGGCTTCCGTTTCGTCAAGGTGCCGGCGCCGCTTCTATTCAATCGGCTCGGCGCCGTGACGGCCGACATTCGTCCGGCGGAATTTTCCGATTTGTTGGGTCGCTTCGGCATCGATCTGATCGCCGACCGGATCGAGCACGAACACACCGTGATCGATCTGCTCGATTATGACGTTCGTTTTGGCCAGGGTGCCCTGTTCTCACCGCCCCGACCGCTCCGTGCTGGAGTGCTGGAAAGTCCGGACGCCCAAGCGGAGGAACTGGCTGCCACGAACGACACCGTCGCGGCGTCAGGCGCGGATTTCACGCCGCTCGCGCGCGCCGGCATGAGACACAGCTGAGCGCGTCCATTTCTATTCTTTCGCAACAGCATTGCTTCGCTTTGCCGGCAAGGCGCATAAATATTACCCGTGGCCGATTTCATCGAAAGATTTGAGCCGCTGGCGCGCGACTATGACGTCGTCTTATGCGACGTCTGGGGCGTGGTGCACAACGGACTTGCGGCATTTCCGGCGGCTTGCGACGCACTGTTGCGTTTTCGAGCGGGCGGCGGCACTGCGATTTTGATCACGAACGCGCCGCGCTCGGGCGAGGCGGTGGGGCGGATCCTCGACCGGCTCAAGGTTTCGCGCGACGCCTATGACGCGATCGCAACTTCAGGCGACGTGACCCGCGGCATCGTCAAAGCGCGGCTTGCCGAGCGGGTCTTTCATCTCGGACCCGAACGTGATCTGTCGATTTTCGCTGGACTCAACGTGCAGTTCGCTCCGCCCGAGACAGCCGGCTACGTCGTGTGCTCGGGCTTGTTTGACGACACGATCGAGACGCCGGAGAGCTATCGCGAACTGCTGGCGGTGCTGCACGCGCGGTCGCTCTTCATGGTTTGCGCCAACCCGGACATCGTGGTCGAACGCGGAGATGCGCTCGTTTATTGTGCCGGCGCGCTGGCCGACGCCTATGCCGCGCTCGGTGGTAAAGTGCTCTATTGCGGCAAGCCCCACCCGCCGATCTATGAGCTAGCGCTCGCTACCGCGACCGCGCTGCGAAACGGCAAAACGCCCTGCCGCCAGCGGGTGCTTGCGATTGGCGATTCGGTGCGGACCGATCTCAAGGGCGCGGCCAGTTTTGGATTGGATTGCATGTTTGTCACCTCCGGGATCCATGCCGAAGAATACGGTTCGCGCGAAGCGCCGGATCTGGCAGCGCTCAATGCGATGTTCGTTGCGGGTGGCGTCAAGCCGTGCGGCGTAATGCGCGAACTGGTTTGGTGAGCCCGATGCCCGCGAAGACCTTTAGCGTCGTGCGCGACGATGCGCCGGCTGGGGCGTTGCGTGGAGCGGCCGTCGCCATCGGCAATTTCGACGGCGTGCATCGCGGACATAAAGCAGTGATCGCGGCGGCGCTTTCGCGCGCCCGCTCGCTCAGCAAACCCGCAGCCGCGCTCACCTTCGAGCCGCATCCGCGGGCATTCTTCAATCCGCATGAGCCGCTGTTCCGACTCACCGACGAGACCGCCAAATTGCGGCTGCTCGCCGCCACTGGGCTTGACGGCGCAATCGTGCTCACTTTCGATGCTGCCTTGGCAAAACTGACCGCGGAAGATTTCGTCCAGCGGGTATTGGTGGAGCGTCTCGCCATCAGCGGCGCGGCGATCGGCTTCAATTTTCATTTCGGCGCCAATCGCGCCGGCTCGCCGGAATTCTTACAGACGCAAGGCAAGCGCCACGGCTTTGCCGTCGATATTGTGCCGCCGCTTCGTGACGGCGATCGCCCCGTGTCGTCAGGCCCGATCCGCGCCGCGCTTGCGGCCGGGCGTCTCGACGATGCCGCGGAATTTCTCGATTATCCCTGGTTTGTTTCCGGAACGGTGATCCACGGCGATAAACGCGGGCGGGAACTCGGATTTCCAACCGCGAATCTCGCGCTCGATCCCACCTGCGCGCTGCGTCACGGCATTTATGCGGTGCGCGCGGCAGCGGCGGGGCGGCGCTACGACGGCGTGGCAAGTTTCGGCCGCCGCCCGATGTTCGACACCGGCGCGGTGCTTCTGGAGATATTTCTGTTCGATTTCGACGGCGACCTCTACGGCGTCAATATCGACGTCGCTTTCATTGCCTGGTTGCGCGAAGAAGCGATGTTTGCCTCGGCAGAGGAGCTGGTGCTTCAGATGGAGGAAGACAGCCGTCTCGCCCGTGCCGCGCTGGCGCGCGCCGGCGACGCCTTCCCGCCGATCTAGAAATGCCGCCGCTCGGATTTTTCGCGGTGCTCGCGCGCCCATTGCGCCGCCATGAAGCCGAGTAACGCTACCGGGACGATGCGCTGCCAGCCGATAGCCCGGCCGGCCTCGACCGCGGCGCCTAGAATTTTTGGATCGAGCAGCCAGGGCGACGCATGCGCGCGCGCCGCACGCGCGAGAATGGCGCGCTCGCGGGTGCGGCGGCGGGCCGACGCGCAGACGATTGCCGCGATCAGCGCGATCACGACAAAAACTCCAGCCATGATCAGCCCTGCGAACACGCTACCGAACTGTACCGCGAGCCAGGCATAGCCGCTGACGCAGAGAAACGCGAAGGCGATCAGCAAAGCGGCCGCGATCACCGCCATCGAGACGACGACGGCGATGCTCAGCCCGCTTCTGACTTGGATGGCTAATGTAATTTCACGCGTCACGGTCTTGAACATGGCAAAAGGCCCCGGCCCAGATTTACCGGCGCCACATTGCGCCAAACAGGAAACCGAGACCGAGCGCCATGGCTAGCGTCGTGTAAGGGCGGCTCTTGATCGACTCGTCGATTGCCTCGACGAACTGGTCCGAGACCTCGCGCATGGCGTCGACCGCCTCGCGGCTTTTGTCCTGGGCGTCGGCAACGGCGTCGTCCATGCCGGTCTTCGCGCGCTGCCAGGCAGCGCTGCCTCTATTAGCGACGATATCGGCGACTTGCTGCGCGAGCCGCGCAAAATCATCGCGCAGGTTTTGCATATCCTTCTGCATGTCGCCGGAAGCCGCGCTGGCGGCTTTGCCGATGTCGCGCGCGGCTTCGCGCGCTTCGTTGCTGCTGTCACGCATGTTGCTGGAAACCGTCGAGGCGCTGGCCATGCCGCTACTCCATGAGTGCAAAAATGCCGGATTCATCAGATAAACATTCAACCCGGCAAAAGTTCCATTCATTCCGGCAGCTGGACCTCGTCAGTCGGGAACAAGTGATTCACGACGACGAGCCCGATGATGGACAATGGCGTTGCGAGCAGCGTTCCGATCGGACCCCACATCCAGGTCCAAAATGCCAGCGCCAAAAATACCAAAAGCGGATTGAGCGTTAATCGCCGCCCAATAATGCTCGGCGTGACTACATGGCCTTCCAGCGTGGTGAGCGCGACCAAGCCGAGCGGCGCGATCAGAGCGTGCGCCAGGGAAGGAAACGTGACCAGGCCGACACCAAACAATACGAGGACCATCAGGGCCGGCCCGATATAAGGCACGTAATTGAACAAGCCGGCCAACAGACCGAAGATCACGGGATTGGGAAAACCGATCAGCCAGGCGCTGAGCGATACAATGCTCGCAATCCCGATATTGACGATCGTCACGACGGTCAGATAGCTGGCGAGATTGCGCTCAATGTCGCGCATGATCTTCAAAAAGCGCAGTTTGGCGTCACGGCCGCCGAACAGAGCCACGACCTGATTGCGCAGTTCTATTTCGCCGATCAGGAAAAACAGCAAGGTCGTGAAGAAAAGGACGAGCTCCCCCGCCGCGGGCGTGATGAAGGCAACGACCGGCAACACGACATTGGAGGCCGGCACATTGACGTTCAGCCCGGCGCTGTCGCCGAACAGTGCCGTTTCCAATTCGTGCAAGGCAGCTAGCGGTTGATCGAGCACTGCGAGCTTTGCCCTGACGCTGGCGATGATCTCCGGCGCCCGGCCGATCCATTCGCTGACCGGCTTGGCGAGCGCCATGGCGCCGAGACTCAATGCGCCGAACCCGAACAGCAGGATCAGGATCGCGGTGATCCAGGTTGGAATCCCGTATCGTTTGGCCGCCCTAACCAGTGGTGCGAGCGTGAGCGCCAGCACCGCCGCCGCCAGGATCGGCAACAATATGGAGCGGCCGATATAGAGAAAGGTACCGAATAGAAGCAGGAAAATACCGATGATCGCGCCGTGGCCGGCGGACACCCACATC
>CATPBC010000118.1 GCA_955652195.1 uncultured Xanthobacteraceae bacterium
CAGCGAGCACGCGACTCGTGACGAGATTGCCAAACAATGGTCGAGCTTCTCAGCCGCCGACAAAACGGCCTGCACGAATGAGGCGACAATGGGAGGCGAGTCGAGCTACACGGAACTGCTGACCTGCCTGGAAATGGCGCGCGACGTCAGAGCGCTGCACAGCGAAGCGGAGAAGCCATCCGCGCCTGCTGCCCGACCGGCGCCGCCCGGCCACGCGCAACCGAAGCCCTGATGCTTTTCGCGCGCGGGAACTCAATACCCGATCAGGATCTCGCTCACCGTCGGCTTCGCGGCGCGTATCTCGGGATCCGCCGAACTGTATTCTTTATCGGCGGGCAGAGCGGCCACGGTGTCGGCTGATACTTTGGGATCGGCATGCAGGCTCACCCCCGATTTGCAGCCACCCGGCAGAGTGGCCAGCACACCCCCGTCCCAATCGCTCACGCTAGCAACGCCGTCCTTGTCGAAGCCTTTGACCTTGAAAGCCTTGTGGTTGAGCTTTTCGAGCGCCGCAAGCGTCAATCCGAGGCGCAGGCCGCCGGGCGCGGTCCAGTTCGATTTGCCGTTGATGACGATCAGATAAGTGTCGCTGCGTGCGGCGGGATTAGCCCACCACACTTCGAGCCGCCGCCGCGGATCTTTTGGGTACAGCACCGATGCCGGCACCTTCGTTCCGTTGGCGTCGACATCGGTGAATGTGATGTTTTTGGAATCGAAGGTCATCGCGAGCTTAAGATGGCTTGAATCCTTGCCGAAGGTGCCACTGCAGGCGAGGGTTTGGGTGCGGGCTTCAGCAGCGGGCGCGGGACCCGCGTGTCGCACTGCTTGCGCCGGTGAGCGTCCCGCGCTCGCCGGCTGCGACACCGCTCCGGGCAGCGCTTGCCGCATTTGCGAAGGCGCCAACTGATCATCGCTATCGAGATCGGGATTGACTTGATTGATCTGGCGCTGTGGCGCCGCGGACAGATTATTTGCGGCCAACGCCAGCGACAGGCCGAAGACAGTCGCGAATGCCGCGGTCAGCCGGATACCGAACCACCCGCCACGCATACTCCCCTCCGTTCTAGATACTACGAACCAGTTTGTGCTGAACACCGGCGCAGTAGCCCCGCTCGCCAGCATCCCCTAGCCGCAACATAGCATGCAAAAGCCGCCTCAGCATGGCCCAACAGGGCCACGGAAATTTAGGCGCAGAAATTTTGGCGAATTTGAGCTACGCGACTGTTTTGATGCCCAAAACTCTGGCAAAAACCGAGCAAACACGCCCGCATGGCGGCCAGGGAGGGGATTAAATGCGCAAACATCGCGTGGAGGCGGGACCGCACAGTGTGCATTGGGGTTTTTTCGACGCTGCACTGAAACCGTTGATCACGATCGAGTCCGGCGACCAAGTTACCATGTCCACCGTGTCGGGCCCGCGCGAGGCCATGCCGAAGCCGGAATCGGGCCTGACCGTGCCGCCCGCATTATCGGCGATTCACGCGACCGTGCCGCAGCGACTGAATGGGCCGCACATCATGACCGGGCCGGTTGCGGTGCGCGGCGCCAAGGCCGGGCAGGTGCTGGAGGTGCGGATCAAATCAATCGAGCTTCACTACGACTGGGGCTATAATGTCATCCGGCCGCTCGCCGGCGCGCTGCCGGACGATTTTACCAGCACGCGTCTGATCCATATTCCCCTCAATCGCGCGCGCATGACTGGCCGGCTGCCGTGGGGCCTCGAGCTGCCGCTCAAGCCGTTCTTTGGCGTGATGGTCGTTGGCCCGCCGCATGCCTGGGGGCCCGTCGCCTCGCCGCCGCCGCGGCGCAACGGCGGCAACATCGACAACAAAGAATTGGTCGCCGGCACCACGCTCTATTTGCCGATCCATGTCGACGGCGCGCTGTTCTCGGTGGGCGACGGTCACGGCGTGCAAGGCGACGGCGAAGTCTGCATCACCGCAATCGAGACCGGCCTGATCGGCACCTTCGAATTGCATGTCCGCGATGATTTGCGACTCGAATGGCCGATGGCGGAAACGCCCACGGATTTCATCACCATGGGGTTTGATCCCGATCTCGACGATGCTGTCGTGATCGCGTTGCGCGAAATGATCAAGCTTATCTGCGCGCGTAGCGGACTATCGCGTGAGGATGCCTACACGCTGTGCAGCTTGGCGGCCGACCTGCGGGTCACGCAAGTCGTCAACGGCTCGAAAGGTATTCACGTGATGCTGAACAAAACGCTTCTTAAGTGCTAAGGCGGAGAAGCGGTGCAAGCGAGGCGCAACTACACTGCGCCTGCGACGGTTTGGCCGAGCATCGCCTGACAACGAGATGTCAGCTTTGACCGAAGATTTAGTTTGAATTTTTTGAAGATGTTAACGGGAGACTGGTGGAGCCAGGCGGAGTCGAACCGCCGACCTCTTGAATGCCATTCAAGCGCTCTCCCAACTGAGCTATGGCCCCTCCAGGAATCAGTGGTCAGTAATCAGAAATGCTGACGAACGCTCTGATTACTGATCACTGATTACTGACTCCTGATTATCCTTCCTCCTCGGGTTCGATATCGCCGCCGATGATATCGGTGACATCGGCGTCCTCTTCTTCCTGTTCCTCGATGAAAGTGTCGTCGAGCGTCTCCTCGATCTCGACCTCTTCCTCTTCGGCCCCCGGTTCCGCGGGCGCCGGCTTCTTTGCGGTGCCCGCAGCCTCGGCGTCGGCCTCTTCCAGGGATACAGTCTCGACCTCCTGTGGCTCGGGCACCGGAACTTCCTCGGGAACCGGCGGGCGGGCTACCGGCGCCACCACCGGCTCTGCCCGCGACGGTCGGGCCGCCACTGCGATCTCATAAACCACGCCGCATTTGGGGCAGTG
Source organism: uncultured Xanthobacteraceae bacterium (assembly GCA_955652195.1). GTDB lineage: Bacteria > Pseudomonadota > Alphaproteobacteria > Rhizobiales > Xanthobacteraceae > BOG-931. The sequence goes on from CATPBC010000118.1 coordinate 2,857, forward strand.
GATCGGATCTTTGTTCAGATCGTAGAATTTGGCGCCGCAACCGGCGCAGAGCCTTTTAGTACCCAGTTCGGGTTTGGCCACGGTCTGATCCTTCGAGCAATTCGGGTGCTTCACTTGGCTAGTCGCAGCGCGGCTGTCAATAGTCGATCCGCTGCGCTTTAGCCCGAAAATAAGGCGGATGACGGCTCGCGGCACGGCGTGATAGACGGCGCTCCTTGAGGCGCGCCGAGGGGGCCCGCCTGGGCTAACTGCAATGCACGCCGATCCCGTTCCGCTCACTGCCCGCCGCGCCGGCCCACTGACCAGCCGCGCCCGGGTGCCAGGCGACAAATCCATCTCGATTCGGGCGCTCATTTTGGGCGCGCTCGCAGTGGGTGAGACTCACATCGGCGGCATGCTTGAGGGCGAAGACGCCCTTAATACCGCCAAAGCGATGCAAGCCCTTGGCGCCAAAGTTGTGCGCACCGGCGAGCGGCAGTGGGCGGTTCACGGCGTGGGCGTCGGCGGCTTTGCCGAACCGATATGCCCCCTCGATTTCGGC